>WLMP01000016.1 GCA_009700155.1 Actinomycetota bacterium | reverse complement strand
TGCAACTGCCAAGGCTGCTACTTTAGTTTCACGGGTTTTTACCAAGCGCACCTTTGCAGAAATAACTTGATCCATCTGTAGTGAAATCTGTTTACTATATTTAAGTCTTGCAGGTAAGTTGATTTTTCGGTCATTAATCTGGGTGAGCTTAATTAGAAGTGAGTACTCATCTAAACGCCGATTAGAGCCAAACACCTGGCCGGACCTTAATACGGGGTCACTACGAACTACTGCCTCAATCTCTACTAAATTATCAAACTGAGTAGATAAAAACTTATTCTCTAGTGAAACTTGCTTAATCCAAACAATTAGTATCCCAACTAATATTGTTAATAAGAAAATAAAAGCAGTACTTTTTCGATAAGCAATTACAAGCAATAACACAAAAGGGGTTAGGAAGTACTTAAAATCAGGAAATAACCCAACCACTGCAGCTGAAAGCCACAGAGATATACCTATCCAAAATAGTGGAATCTTTAAAGCACTCGGAGCAACACTCTGATCTCTTCGAATTTTGAGCCACCTAACCCTGATATCTTCTTTAACTCATCTAATGAATTAATTCGTCCAACCTTTGCTCGATAGTCAATAATTCGCTGACCTGTAACTGGACCAATACCTGGCAAAGTATCTAATTGAGCAAGTGTTGCTCGATTTATATCAAGTGGATTGTCTGCAGTTATCTTCTTAGGTTTTGCTTTCGAACCGTACTGCTTGGCTTGGCCAATTAATATCTGTTCACCATCTACTAAAACTCTAGCAAGATTAATGTCACTTATATCAACACCTTTAAGTTGATTACCAGCAGCATTTAGGGCGTCAACGACTCTAGAACCTTGTGGTAATTGATAAACACCTGGGTTTTGTACTTTGCCAGCTACATTTATTATTAATTGCGAAGCAATAGATTGCTGTGGAACTGGTTCTGCAATACTAACCGCTGATTGTTCTGCTAATGGCCTAGAGTTAAAATAGTAGAAACTACCTAATCCAATCATGGCAGCAAAAATTATGATTAATCCCCGTTTTTGCTCTGCTGTAAAGTTAAATTCAAACATGCATTAATTAAATATGTTATTGAGATATTTTGCTTAGAACCTTTAAAAATGTGGAAAAGAAATCACGGCAAGTTACTTGTTAATTCCAAACAGTCTATAAATCTATTTATAACATCTCTATTTTACGAGCTAACGCACCGCCAACCATGGCATGTAGCTTGGTGCCTTCAGGAAGATACTCTTCAGAAATTATTTCACCCTGTTCATGAACAGCGCTTACTAGATCACCTCTACTAAAAGGAATAATTGCTTTGATCTCAACCTTTGGCTTGGGTAAGGCTTGCTCAACAGCTTTAATCAGGTTATCAACCCCATACCCAGTTCGGGCAGAGATTGCATAAGCATTACTTTCTTTACGTAAAATCTCCATTAACACCTCTGGTGAGGCAATGTCAGCCTTGTTAATTGCAATAATTTCCATAATTTCACCACCGCCAATTTCACTAATTACTTGGCGAACAGCTCTTAGTTGTTCGAAGGGGTCTGGGTGAGATCCATCTACAACATGGACAATCAGATCAGACTCTGACACCTCTTCAAGTGTTGATTTAAATGCTTCAACTAATTGGTGAGGTAAGTGCCTTACAAATCCTACGGTATCTACTAATGTATAAATACGACCATCAGAGCTTTCAGTTTTTCGAACAGTTGGATCCAAGGTAGCAAAGAGAGCATTCTCAACTAAAACATCAGCTCCAGTTAATCGATTAAGTAGCGATGATTTTCCAGCATTTGTATAGCCTGCAATTGCAACAGATGGAATATTATTTCTTCTTCTTTCACTGCGCTTAGTATCTCTAGATATTTTCATATCCTTAATTTCTCTACGAAGCTTTGCCATTTTGTCATTAATTCTTCTTCTATCTGTTTCGATCTTTGTTTCACCTGGACCGCGGCCGCCAATACCTCCTGCTTGCCGAGATAGCGATTCACCCCAACCGCGAAGTCTTGGCAACATATAAGACATCTGAGCTAATTCAACTTGCGCCTTACCCTCGCGACTCTTGGCATGTTGGGCGAAAATATCCAAGATCAATGCGGTTCTATCAATTACTTTAACTTTTACTTTCTGCTCAAGTGTTCTAAGTTGCGCAGGCGATAACTCGCCATCGCAAACCACAGTATCTGCACCTGTTGCTACAACTGCTTGTCTAACCTCATTAACTTTTCCTGATCCGATAAATGTTGCTGAATCTGGCTTATCCCTTCGCTGAATTAATGCCTCCATAACTTGCGAACCAGCTGTTTCTGCTAGTGCAGCTAGTTCCTTTATAGAATTATCTGCATCTTTAGCACTACCTTCAGTCCAAACGCCAACAAGTACAACTTTTTCAAGTCTAAGTTGTCGATACTCTGCATCACTTACATCTTGTAACTCAGTTGATAATCCACTTACTCGTCGCAGAGCCTGGCGATCTTGTAAATCTTGATTTGCGCTCTCAGGTGTTTCATTTAGCTCATAATCTGCAACTGCTTGCGCATTTTCTCGAATAAGAGAGTCAATATCTATTTCCAGGCCAGTAGTTTTATCAAACTTAGATTCACTCACAAATACTTATCCAATTCCAAATCCTTAACAAGGACAGCTGGGCCAGTTAATGTTGCATTGCTATGGCCATCAATTTCAACAATCAAGCGACCACCTGGAGTATTAATTATCCATTTTATTGGCAGCGCCTTATTGCTTTTAATAGTTGCAGCTAAGGCAACTGCGCATGTACCTGTGCCACAAGATTGCGTCTCACCCACTCCTCGTTCAAATACCCGCATATTTACTTCGTTATCATTTAATATCTCAACAAACTCAATATTTACACCATCAGGGTATGTATTTTCTGGTGAAACTACGGGCGCACTTTTTAGTTCCCCAACAGTTGATAAATCATTAGTAAATACCACAGCATGCGGATTACCAACATCAATGTTAAGGCCAGAGAAGTTCTTGGAATTATGTAGTACTGATACCTCACCACCTACTTGGGTAACTTTTCCCATATTTACCGAGATATCGCTATCTTCTGGAACAGATAAAAATTTCCGGCCATCTCTTGTATTAATTGCGTATATTCCACTTGGTTGATGTCCGCGATCTGTTAGATACCGAGCCATAACCCTGATTCCATTTCCACACATCTCAGCAACTGATCCATCAGAGTTTGAGTAATCCATAAACCAAGCACCATCTACCTTAATAATCTTGATAAAACCATCGCTACCAATTCCAACATTACGGTCACAAATTCGCTTAATTTGTTCTGGTGTAATTAAAATCTTATTCTCTGGATCAAAAACCAATACGAAATCATTATTGGTGCCATGCCCATAAGTTGCTGAAACCATCAATTAATACTAGCCAAGAGTTTTTCTAGCCGAGCAGATGTTGATGCTTGCTCTAGCCAGTTGATCCTAGAATCTCGAGCAAACCAGGTTTGCTGCCTTCTGGCATACGCCTTGGTAGTACGTTTTGTCTCTTCCTTTGCAAAATCTTCACTGCACTCACCATTTAGATAATCCATTAACTGACTATAGCCAAGTGCCTTCTTAGCAGTTGTTGCCTGCTCTAAGCCTTGTGTCATTAACAAAGAGACCTCGCGAGCAAAACCCTTTGCCCACATACTTTCAACTCGCTCATCAATTTTGTTATCAAGGTTATCTCTATCTAGTGCTAAACCAAATTGCTGTGCGTTTGGGTATCTACTGCTCTCTTCTCTAGGTAAATTAGCAGTGAACGGCTTGCCAGTTAACTCAATGACTTCAAGTGCTCTAATAATCCTTCTTAGGTTTTCCTTTGGGATTGCTAGAGCTGCTGCTGGGTCTAATTTTGCTAACTTTTGATGCATGATTTCATTGCCAAGATTTTCAGCTTCATCGGTAATTTTTTGTCTTACATCAGGATTTGTATCAGGAAAATTTAAGTCATCCAAAATAGATTTGATATATAGTCCAGTTCCACCTACTACCACTACAGATTGACCTGCAGCCATTACATCATCAATCTTACTTCTAGCAAGATTCTGATACCAAGCAACATTTGCATCATCTTTAATATCTAAGACATCAATTAAGTGATGTTCAACTCCATTACGTTCGGTAATTGTAAGTTTGGCTGTACCAATATCCATACCTTTATAAAGCTGCATGGAATCAGCATTTATAACCTGAGCATTTATTCCCTTTGCAACTGCAACAGCTAAATCACTTTTGCCAGTAGCTGTAGCGCCACAGATTACAATTAATTTCATTTAGAGTGATTTAAGAGATGCAAGAGTTGGAATACCTAATAGAATTTTTTTATCACCATTATCCTCAACCCAGGCTGCATGGGCAGCTGCACCAATGGTTTTAGTTACCTTTATTGGCTGGCCTGCAACAATATGATTTGCAAAGGCTTCTTCAACTTTAACCTCAACTAAATCACCTGATCGAGCTAATTTTGCTGAGTTATCAAAATGGGTCAATCTAAAATCAGCGCTTCTGCCATTCATACGGTTCATATCAATATCATGACGCCCTTCATGACCTGATACCAATAACTCAACAGTGCTCCCTACTAATTTTTCATTTTCCTGCTTGGAAATGTCCTGCTGGATTTTATGTAGTCGGTTATAGCGATCTGCCATTACATCTTGTTCAATTTGATCTGGCATCAAAGCCGCTGGTGTTCCTGGCCGCTTTGAGTATTGAAATGTGTATGCTGCTGAAAACCTGGCTTGCTTAACTAAATCAATTGTTTGTTCAAAATCAGCATCGCTTTCACCAGGAAAACCTACAATTATGTCAGTGGTAATTGCAGCGTTCGGTATAGCACTTCTTACTTTATCTATTATTCCAAGATATCGATCTCTTCGATAAGACCTACGCATCGCCTGTAACACCTTATCGCTACCAGATTGAAGCGGCATATGTAGATGTGGCATTACATTTTTCGTCTCTGCCATAGCCTCAATGACATCATCCGTAAAATCTCTTGGGTGAGGAGACATAAATCTAACTCGCTCTAATCCTTCGATTTTTCCGCACTCTCTTAACAATTTTGAAAAAGCTAATCGATCACCAAAATCAACACCATAGGCGTTTACATTTTGACCTAGTAGGGTAATTTCAATTACACCTTGACTAACAAGTGCTTTAACTTCTTGAATAATCTCAGAAGCTGGACGATCTTTTTCAATACCGCGCAATTGCGGAACAATACAAAAAGTACAGGTGTTATTACATCCAACTGAAACTGAAACCCATGCTGAAAAGGCCGAATCACGTTTTACCGGCAAGGTTGAAGGAAAGTGTTCAAGTGATTCCTTAATTTCAACTTGTGCAGATTCTTCAATTCTGGCCCGCTCTAATAAAACTGGAAGTGAACCAATATTATGAGTTCCAAAAACCACATCAACATAAGGAGCTTTCTTAATTATCAAGTCCTTATCTTTTTGAGCCATACAACCGCCAACTGCAATTTGAAAGTTAGGGTCATTTTTCTTGCGTGGTGCTAAAAATGAAAGATTTCCATACAATTTATTATCTGCATTTTCACGCACTGCACAAGTATTAAATACGACTAGATCAGGTTGAGTGTTAGCTAGTGCTTGCGTATATCCAGCATCAAGTAGTAATCCAGAAATTCGCTCAGAGTCATGGACATTCATCTGGCAACCATAGGTTTCAACTACAAAGGTAGGCACGGAGTAATTCTACTTGCTAATTATTACTAGTTAACTCCCGCATAATTCTGGCGCAAACCCCATGGCCATAACCTTTTCGCATAAGTAACCCAGAAATTCTGCGATAGATAACCTCTGGATCTAAATGGGAAATAGAGTTGTACTTTCGTTGTGCCAATAGGAATGCTTGGGAATACTCACTTTCATCATCGATTTCCTCAATAACCTCATTAATAATGTCTTGGGAAACTCCTTTACTCCTGAGCTCACCTGCAATAACTCGCTTGCTTAGTTTTTTTGCTCGCTGCCTAGATTCTGACCATAACTTTGCGAATTCAAGATCATTAAGTAGGCCTTGTAACTCTAATGAATCTAAAACGGAATTAGCGATATCGCTATCAACCCCACGCTTTACCAATTGCTTAAATAACTCATCCCTACTCTTAGCTCGCGGGGCCAATGCATAAAGTGCAAGTGACATCGCTTCAGAGTAGGGATCAGCTACTACAGCTTGAGACTTTTTCAAGGTGTATATAAGTAGTTAGAGATTAGAACTCAACATCAGCGGTTGCTTCATCAACAGCTGCCACTAAGGCAGGATCGATTTCAGCTGGCACATATGATGCTCGGATCTTCTTCTCAATTTCATTTGCTAAATCAGGGTTATCAATTAAGAATGCTCGAGCATTCTCCTTGCCCTGTCCTAGTTGGTCACCTTCATAGGTAAACCAAGCACCAGATTTTTTAACAATTTCAGCTTCAACACCAAGATCAATTAATGATCCCTCACGGCTAATTCCAACTCCGTAGATGATGTCAAACTCTGCTTGCTTAAATGGGGGTGCAACCTTGTTCTTAACAATTTTAACTCTAGTTCTATTACCAACCGCCTCTTGACCATCTTTTAGGGTCTCAATTCGGCGAACATCCATACGAACTGATGCATAGAACTTAAGTGCCTTACCACCTGTTGTAGTCTCTGGTGATCCAAAGAAAACACCGATCTTATCGCGAAGCTGATTGATAAAGATTGCAGTGGTATTTGATTGATGTAGTGCACCTGTCATTTTACGAAGTGCTTGTGACATCAAACGAGCTTGTAGACCCATATGAGAGTCACCCATCTCGCCTTCAATTTCAGCTCTTGGTACTAATGCGGCAACTGAGTCAACAACAACAATATCAATAGCACCAGATCTAACTAACATATCCATAATTTCAAGTGCTTGCTCACCAGTATCTGGTTGAGAAACTAGAAGTGCATCAATATCAACACCAAGTTTCTTTGCATACTCTGGATCTAGTGCATGCTCAGCATCAATAAAGGCTGCAATGCCACCAGCTTTTTGAGCATTCGCAATTGCATGTAATGCAACTGTGGTTTTACCTGATGATTCTGGGCCATAAATTTCAACAACTCGGCCACGTGGCAGACCGCCAACACCGAGTGCGATATCTAGCGCAACTGAGCCAGTCGGAATTACCTCCATAGCAACAGCTTTGCGATCACCCATTTTCATTACCGATCCTTTACCGAACTGACGCTCGATTTGGGCAAGGGCGGTATCTAGGGATTTTGAACGATCACTAGAACGTTTATCTTCTTTCTTATCATCTTGTGGTTCTCTATTTGCAGAGGCCATAGTGATTTGTTTCCTTTCTTCTCCTTGACCAGCTATTGAAAAGTAATTCCAAAAGCGAGGTCATATTGTTCGGTCCAGAAGGTACGGAATCTCACTGACGGCTGGCTTGGGGTGCCAGCGGAACTGTGGAACCGCTCTGGTTGGGCAGGATAATTGTATCGAACAACTGTTCGAAGGAGTAAATATCGGCTAGGACACGCCGCTATTTGTATTTAGGTGGCATCGAAGGGTTATGCCTGATGACCGCCTTCCAAATCTCATCTGGCTCCATCCCCAGCTCAATCGCGGCATTCACACTAATCCCACCTAACTCGCTATGGATGATATCTCTGGCGTAAGTGTCAGGATCTGGGAAATATGAGGCCAGTCGATTACGGAGCTCTGAGATGCGCATATTAATAAATCAAAATAAATATAAGTGCCTTATTGAAATAAGGTATTTGCCAGGCGCTTAGATTGATTCAAAGACTCATCTTGCGTAATTGGTGATGCAATCTGCCCAATTAGCCAACGCAGGATAACGCCACAGACAGCTGAATCTGCCCCAAAAATCTTGGCAATTCCTTTATGGGCTACTACCCAGGTTGGATGGCTAGTTACTGTTACTAACTTAGCAATATCAGTTGGATCGGTTTCAACTAATTTACGTAATGCTAAATCTTGAGATATTGCAGTAGATAACTTATATAGTGCCTCTTGCCTAGATGATGCTGATAACCCAAGATCAACTAGTCGTAGGACCTCTGACTCAACTAAAGACTCCATCATCTCCGCTTTATCGGCAAATTGATTATAAATAGTTGCCTTTGAAACTTGAGCCCGTAATGCAATATCTGCAATATTAGATTGATAATTTCCAACCTCGATAATGACAGCCTTTGCGCCAGCAAATATGGCAGCACGTGATTTGCTACTTGTGGAGTTTTGGCGGGCGTATGGTGCAAACGCCGGCTGGGCAGACAACTTAAGCTGCGGTCTCTACCACTTGCAAAGTTGAGATAGTTAATACTGGGGATTCGTGGGTTTTAACCACAGTGGCAACATCAACCAAGATTGTGGAAAGAGATAGATCTAGAGCTGTACAAATCGAATTAAGTAATTCACTTGAAGCTTCCTTATGACCACGTTCTACCTCAGACAGGTAGCCCAGAGAGACGCGAGCGCTCTTAGCAACATCGCGCAAGGTCCTACCCTGTTCAATTCGGGCAGCACGAAGTGCGCTTCCGATATGGGTGCGTAGAAGTATCACGGCTTAAGAATACGCTCTAAGGCTGCTAAAGCGCTGGTAATTGTCGCGTGGCGAATCATTTCTCGATCCCCCGATAGTAAAAGTGAGACCGCAAATGACTCTTTTTGAGTAGAAATGCCAATCCATACCGTACCGGCTTTTTGCCCATAAGCCTTGCCTGGTCCTGCTACCCCGGTAGTAGAGATTGCAATATCTGTCTTAAATTTTTTCCGCACACTTTTTGCCATCTCTATTGCAACCTGCTCTGAAACAGATGTAAATTTCTTAATATCAGCTTTACTAATTGCTAACTGAGAAACCTTACTTTCATCACTATAGGAAATTACCCCACCTATGAATACTTTTGAAGCTCCTGGGACTTGGGTTATTTGATTAGCAATACCCCCAGCAGTTATTGATTCAGCAACTGAGAGAGTTTTATTCAATTTTTGTAACCGTTTAACCACTACTTTTGAAAGATCGATGTTACTCACTTTTTCATCGCCTTTCTAAAGTAATCAACTCCAGTAGTCACAGTTAATAACACCGCAACAGCCATGAAAATATCACGTGGTGTGTGTAAGTATTCAGGCAAAGGCAAAATATAAAATCCAACCCCAAAACTTTGGAAAAAACTTTTAAGTTTTCCGCCTCTACTAGCTGGAATAACGCCTTTTTTAAGTACGGCAAATCTTAAGATAGTAACTGCACTTTCTCGGATCAAAAAAACAATTGTTATCCACCAAGGCAACATTCCTAAAATAGAGGCACCTATTGTTGCTGTCGCTAGCATCGCTTTATCAGCAATAGGATCTAGTAATTTACCTAACTCAGTTATTTGGTTACGATCTCTTGCAATTTTGCCATCTAAAACATCACTTAGACCTACGATAAAAAATAGAGTAAATGCAATTATTCGCCAATCTGTGTCATTGCCGCCATTTCTAAATAATGCATATGCGCAAAATGGCAATGCAAGTACTCTAAAAATTGTTAATGAGTTTGGCAGATTTGGGCGACTTACTTTTTTCATATTACCTGTGCTATTAAATCTACGCCCATAACATCACTTACTACCGCCTGGACATACTCGCCTACTCGATACTTATTTCTAGATTTTACAAAAGTTGAGCCATCTACATCAGGTCCCTGATGATCTGCTCTGCCCTCTTGTTCATCTTCATCCTCAATTAGCACTGTAACCATTTGCCCAATTCTCGCCTCGGCACGTTGGGTAATTAATTCATCAACAAGAGTTGATAATTCAGCTACTCGTTCACCAATTACCTCAGGGGATACCTTATTTGCCAAACTCATCCCCTCGGTCTTGTCTTCATCTGAGTAACCAAAAACTCCAATTGCATCTAGTTGAGCTTGAGATAAAAATTCAACCAAATCCGTATATTGTGAATCACTTTCTCCTGGGAAGCCAACAATAAAGTTGGATCTAATTCCTGCCTCTGGAGATAGAGCTCGAATTTGTGATATTAGATGTAGGAATTTTTCTCCATCACCAAACCTACGCATGCTTCTCAGTAAGTCGCCATTGGCATGCTGGAAAGACAGATCAAAGTATGGAACTACTTTATCTACTGAAACCATGGCTTGCAGTAGTGATGGCCTTACCTCTGCTGGTTGGAGATAAGATAGGCGAATTCTTTTAACTGCTTCAATCTTAGACAACTCAGGCAGAAGTTTTTCCATCAATTTTAAATCCCCAAAATCTTTGCCGTATGAGGTGGTGTTCTCACTTACTAAATAAAGCTCAGAGACACCACTATCAGCTAGCCATTTCGCCTCTTCAATAATCTCATTTGGGGTTCGGGAAACAAATGAGCCTCTAAAGTATGGAATAGCGCAAAATGAGCATCTGCGATCACAGCCACTAGCAATTTTAAGTGGCGCGATTGGTGCCTTATCTAAACGCTTTCTTAGAACTGTGCCAATTGGCGAAATATCCTTTAGATTTTGTTTTGCTTTCTGCTCAGCTCGCTGACTTGGTGCAATCGGTAAAAGTGTTCTTCGATCTTTTGGCGTATGGGCTGAAATTTTGCCACCGTCGATAATTGTAGAAAGTCTTGCTGAGATTTCTTGATAATCATCAAAGCCCAGTATTGCATCCGCTTCCGGCAGAGCAGTAGCTAATTCATTTCCATATCGCTCGGCCATACATCCAACTGCAACTACAGCTTTTGTAACTCCGTTGCCCTTAAGAGAATGTGCTTGCATTAATGCATCAATTGAATCCTTCTTGGCACTTTCAATAAACCCACAAGTATTGATAACTGCAATCTCAGCTTTAGTTGGGTCATCAACCAACATCCAGCCATCTGCTGCTAATCGGCCGGCAAGTTCTTCAGAGTCAGTTTCATTTCGAGCACAACCTAAAGTCACCAGTGCAACAGTGCGAGGTGATTTTCCTATTACAAGTTTTGAGCTCACGGTGCGCTAAGGATAGCGCGCAAATTTAATTAACTTCTATTTAAGACTGAGATAAGCCGTTTGTGCCAAAATCTAACCTAACAACCTGTCCATCAGCGCCAGCTAAACCAAAATCTGACCCATTTACTTCCAACTTAATAGCACCTGCGTTGCCTATAACCGCTTTGATTAGTTGTGGGTCACTAAATGTTTGAGACTGCCCGGCATATATCTGACCATTAAAGATTTGATCACCATTAGCATTTGATAAACCAACCCAACTCTTTCCAGATACTCCAGTTAAAACTAAATTAACTCCAGTAGAGTTACTGATCACTTTCTGGTTTTCTTGTGTCGCAGAGCTATCTGAAGCCGGAGCTATCAAAGATTCATTTACAGCTGAGACATTATTAATTGCAATCTGAGCGACAAATCCAATGGTAAGGGTGGCAGCAGAGATTGAGGCTAAAGTGCCAAATCTTATTTTCTTTCGCTCTTTTTTCTTATCAGCAACATTATTCTCTGCTAACTGATCAATAATTAATTTCTTATCCCCAGATTGTGCAGATTCAATTGCAGCAACTAATAAATCTGCATCTGCCTTAATTACTTTTGCAATAGATCTAATGTGTCCTCTGGCATATGCAATACCGCCACAAACTTCAACTGAGTTAAGCAATAAATCTTCAATTACTGCAATTCTGATATTTGTTTTCTCAGATATTTTTTCAATAGACATCCCGGAGGCTTCTAGCGCTAGCTTGAGCGCAGACTTTTCTTCCATAGCCACACCTTTGTTCGGGGATGGCTAATGATAGAACTGTTTTAATAAAATTGAAATAATTTATTGTCGGTTAAATAAGGGACCTGCGCTCAATTTTGGCGATTAGACCTTTCACCCATCTTTTCACCCTACGTTTCCTAAGAATTTCCCCTGATCGACTCAAGTACATCTGGCATCTGCTCTGCATTAATCAATACCGTCCTGGCCTTTGACCCTTCAGTTGGTCCCACAATTCCACGACTTTCCATTAAATCCATTAATCTTCCAGCTTTTGCAAAACCAACTCTTAATTTACGTTGCAACATTGATGTTGAACCAAATTGGGTAGATACAACTAATTGAATCGCTTGAAGTAGTAGATCTAAATCATCCCCAACATCATCGGTAACAATATTAGATTTAACTGGTGCATTAATATCAATTCTATAAACTGGCTGCAGTTGTGATTTAACATGATTTACTACCGCTTCTATTTCGCGCTCTGAAATATAAGCTCCCTGAATTCGAACTGGTTTACTTGCCCCCATTGGTAGAAATAAGCCATCTCCTTGTCCAACTAATTTTTCAGCACCTGGTGTATCTAAAATAACTCTAGAATCAGCCAAGCTACTGGTTGCAAAAGATAGTCTTGAAGGAACATTGGCTTTTATTAATCCAGTCACAATATCCACACTTGGTCGCTGAGTTGCTAAAACTAAATGTATTCCGGCAGCTCTTGCTAGTTGAGTAATGCGTACTATTGACTCTTCAACTTCTCTGGCCGCTACCATCATTAAGTCTGCTAGCTCATCAACTATAACTAGCAGGTATGGGTATGGTTCTAATACTCTTTCACTTCCTGCAGGTGGCGTTACCTTTCCAGCTTTAACTGCTTTGTTGAAATCATCAATATGCCTAAATCCAAATACTGACAGATCGTCATAACGCATCTCCATTTCACGCACTACCCAGGATAAGACATCTGCTGCCTTCTTTGGGTTTGTAATAATTGGAGCAATTAAGTGCGGTACACCCTCATAATTTGTTAACTCAACCCGCTTAGGATCAATTAAAACCAAACGTACTTCATCTGGAGTTGCTCGCATCAAAATTGAAACTACAAGTGAGTTAATCATGGAAGATTTACCTGCACCAGTTGCTCCAGCTACAAGTAGATGAGGCATCTTTGCTAAGTTCGCACATAAGAATGAACCTTCAACATCTTTACCTAAAGCAATTAACATAGGATGAGTATCGTTTCCAGAAACTGGAGATCTTAAGACATCACCTAGCGCAACAATTTCACGATCAGAATTTGGGATCTCTATACCCACAGCCGACTTTCCTGGAATCGGTGAAAGAATTCTGATTTCACCACTTGCTACCGCATATGCAATATTTTTAGAAAGTGCAGAAATTGCTTCTACCTTTACTCCATTACCAAGTTCGACTTCATACCTAGTAACAGTTGGTCCGCGCATAAATCCAGTAACTTGAGCATCAACACCAAATTGTTCAAATACCTGCTTAAGTGCTGCAACTACTGTTTCATTAACTTTAGATTTTCCTTTAGCGGTAGGGCCGCTGCGTAATATGTCGAGTGGAGGCAATTCATACTTAACATCAGATGAGAGTAGTAACTGCTGTGGCCTAGTTCCTTCACTCTTTATTGAGTTAACAACGGGTACTGGTTGAGTTATTTGATCAAAATCCTCTAACTCAACCTCATAATC
>WLMP01000015.1 GCA_009700155.1 Actinomycetota bacterium | reverse complement strand
GATTCTCGTCCAATAAATGTCATTGGGTGATACACAACTTTTGCTTTTTTCTGAACAGTAATCTCATTTAAGTAGCCACCATTAATTAACTCAAATGATTTACAGGCTGGACATTGGTAATCAAGATAAACATCAATTTTTGGCGTAGCAGATGGGTTTAGCACAATTCCGTAGCCATCAGTAGCAGATACTGCTGACGGAATTTCGACATTTGAAGCGGCTCGATTGCTAATAACTGAAAAAATAACTCCTGTAGCGACAATAAAACCCACCATTACTATTACAAGGTTTCTAGTTCCCTTATCGCCACCATTATTTGCTGCCATTGCTTTGCTCCTATTTTAGTTATTGTGATTATTTATCAAGTGCAAATCTACCCTTTGGGAAGAAATATAAGAAAACGCCAAGCCCAAGTAGACCTAAATCTCTAATAATTGTAGATAAATACTTCGTATCCTCTGGATCAATTTCTCCCCCGTTACCAAAACAGCCACAGTCAATGCTTAATCCACGGGCCCAAGCCTGTGCAATGGCAATAATAAATGCCAACATTATTAATGCCCCAAGCAAGCCATTGATTCGGACTAAAGCTCCAAGAACTAGAAGTAACCCAATTCCGATCTCTATCCACGGTAAGGCGTAGCCAAATAAATTTGCCATCCAAATAGGAAGCAATTCATATGCCCTAACTGCCATTGCAGATTGCTGTAAATTTCCTACCTTAAGCGCTCCGGCAGCAATTAATACACCACCTAGAATTAATCGAGCAAGCAATGTTAGCCAAGGCTGAGCTAACCTGAATTTATCTTGCACTTTTAATCCCTTCAGATAAAGACTTAGCAAGTTGCTTAATCTTTTTTAAGCCATTTCTACCTGCACCAAACTCTTGCACTATCTTAATGAAAGCAGACCCAACAATAACCCCATCAGCGTAAGTAGCTACCTCTTGCGCTTGTTGGCTCGTTGATACACCTAATCCTACGGCAATCGGTTTATTAGAAACGCTCCGAATACGCTCGACTAGTTGCTTAGCATTTACTGAGACTGATGTTCTTGCCCCTGTTACACCCATCAGGCTAGCAGCATAAATAAATCCTGAACACTCATTTGTAACTTTAGCTAAGCGGTCATTGCTGCTACTAGGAGCAACTACATAAATTCTGTTAAGTGAATTCTTTTCTGCCTCTATTTTCCAATTATTAGATTCTTCATAAGTTAAGTCAGGAGTGATAATCCCAGAGCCACCATTCTTAGCAACCTCATGTGCAAATCGATCCACTCCATACTTTTCAATCGGGCTCCAGTAACTCATTACAACAGATGGTGCTCCAAAATCTACGCTTGTCTTTAATAGTTCAAAAACTTCACTAACGCCTGCACCATTATTAATCGCCTCTTCCGAAGCTGCCTGTATTACCGGTCCATCCATTACTGGATCTGAATATGGGTATCCGATTTCAATTGCATCTACCCCACCATCAATCATTGCTTTAATTATTTTTTTAGCTTTTCTTTGCGTTGGAAACCCAGCAGGTAGGTAACCAATTAAAATGGCTCGATTCTGACTCTTAGATTGGGCAAAAAGATTATCTAATTGCGTAAGCATTAAAGGGGAATTCCGAAATAATCTGCCGCCGTCTGAACATCTTTATCACCTCTACCAGAAAGATTAATCAGAAGTGTTGCATCTTTCCCAAGCTCATTACCAATCTCTAATGCTCCAGCTAATGCATGTGCAGTTTCAATTGCCGGAATTATTCCTTCTGATTTACAAAGCAACGAGAATGCATACATTGCTTGATCATCAGTTACAGGACGGTACTCGGCTCGGCCTATGTCATTTAAATAAGCGTGCTCTGGACCTACTCCTGGATAATCTAAACCTGCAGATATTGAATGTGACTCAACTGTTTGCCCATTCTTATCTTGTAAAACATATGATCTAGTTCCGTGCAAAACTCCAGGTGATCCACCTGAAATTGTTGCCGCATGAAATCCTGTTTCAACACCTTTTCCACCAGCCTCAAAGCCGATTAATCTGACTGACTTATCCTCAATGAACGGATGAAATATTCCAATCGCATTTGATCCACCACCGACACATGCAAGCACAGCATCTGGAAGTTTTCCGGTCAGATCTAAAACCTGTTGGCGCGCTTCAACACCAATAATTCTTTGAAAATCTCTAACAATGGTCGGGAATGGATGAGGGCCTGCAACTGTCCCTAATAAGTAATGTGTGGTTTGAACATTGGTTACCCAATCCCTCATTGCCTCATTTATTGCATCCTTTAATGTTTTAGATCCAGTAGTAACAGGCACAACCTCAGCGCCAAGTAATTTCATACGAGCCACATTTAATGCTTGGC
This sequence comes from Actinomycetota bacterium, assembly GCA_009700155.1. Taxonomy (GTDB): domain Bacteria; phylum Actinomycetota; class Actinomycetes; order Nanopelagicales; family Nanopelagicaceae; genus Nanopelagicus. The sequence goes on along the minus strand of WLMP01000015.1, from coordinate 11,431 downwards.
GTTTAGTGTCAGCTTCACCCATATACACAACACATTCCAAACCAAAAAGTGCTGCAGCAGTTGCAGATGCTACCCCGTGTTGGCCTGCTCCTGTTTCTGCAATTATTCGTTTCTTTCCCATCCGCTTGGTTAACAATGCTTGTCCAAGTACATTATTAATTTTATGACTGCCAGTATGGTTTAAATCTTCTCGCTTTAATAAAACCCTAGCTCCCCCTGCATACTCTGAGAACCTCCTAGCATCAGTAATAATGCTTGGTCTTCCGGTATATGTTCTATGCAGGTTAGTTAATTCTTTATGAAATTCAGGATCTGCTTGAGCTCTTACATGAGCATCAGCTAATTCATCAAGTGCTGCAATCAGAGCTTCTGGCACGAAGCGACCACCGTATGGACCAAAGTGTCCAACTATTTCTGAATCAAAGCCCTTAACACTATTACTCTCCATTGGCTAAGTTTATTAGATATTTAGCGATTTAGAAGATCTTTAATTGTATGAATTGGGTTACCTGATCTAACAAGGGTTTCACCCACTAAAATTGCATTTGCGCCTAACTCTGCAACTCTTTGAACCTCAGACCGACTGCTAATTCCAGATTCAGCAATCTTTACTACTGACTCTGGCAACCTAGGCAAAATTAATTCAAATGTACTTTTATCCATCTCAAGGTTCTTAAGATTTCTGCAATTAACACCAATGATTTTAGCTCCTATATCTAGCGCAATTTCTGACTCATCTATAGTGTGAGTTTCAACTAACACATTCATACCAAGCTCTGTAGCAATTTGATAGTAGTCAATCAGTTGTGACTTTGGTAGGCAAGCTACTATTAGTAACATTAAGTCACTTCCTAAAATACGTGATTCAAAAACTTGAAATTCACTTACAATAAAATCTTTACGAAGCACAGGCAGATCGATCGCTTCTCTAATACTTACTAGATCTGAAATACTTCCCTTAAATCTTCGCTCTTCAGTTAACACACTAATTAAATCGGCACCACCTTGCTGGTAACTTTTTGCTAACGAAATTGGATCAGATATCTCAGCTAGATCTCCTTTACTTGGAGATGAGCGCTTAATCTCTGCTATTAAACTCATATCCTTTTTACTGAGAGCCGAATACGCATCTCGTAACACAGGTGCGTTAGTTAACTCTTCCTTCAATTGTGATATCGGAACAGCTCTTCTGGAAACATCCTCAATTACACCTTCAATAATTCCACTTAGAGCATTGGACTCAATCATCAGTTGGATCCTTTCCTTCAGAAAGCTGAGTCCATTTGTTTTTAGGCTTTGCTTGATACCTATCTGAATTGGTGCGCCTACTCAAACGTATTATTAAGTATGTTGTGATTGCGACTAGAAATAAACTTCCCACTATTGAAGATCTCATTTTTCTTCCTTCATTTTATTAGCAGTAGCAATCGCACCTAGTACTGCAGCTGCTTTATTAATACACTCTTGATTTTCAAGTTCAGGATTTGAATCTGCAACAATTCCTGCTCCTGCTTGAACATATGCAGTACTATCTTTAATCACAGCAGTTCTAATTGCAATACATGCATCAATGTTGCCCATAAAATCTAAGTAACCAATTGTTCCACCATAGATTCCCCGACGGTTAATTTCATTTTCCTCAATAATTTCCATTGCTCGCGGCTTTGGCGCTCCAGATAAGGTACCGGCTGGAAATACCGAAAGTAATGCTTCGATTGGTTTTAGATTTGGTAATAGCTTGCCAACAACTGTCGAAACTATATGCATGACATGAGAGTACTTTTCTATCTGCATAAATTCAGTAACTTCAACCGTTCCCGGTATGCAGACACGCCCTAAGTCATTTCTACCTAAGTCCACAAGCATTAAGTGCTCTGCTCTTTCTTTAGGATCCTTAAGAAGCTCTTCTGCTATCTCGTTATCTATTTTCTCATTCAGACTACGGGCGCGAGTTCCTGCAATTGGATGAATCATTACTTGATCTCCGGTTACCTTAACTAGCGCTTCAGGACTTGAACCAACTACCGATAAACCGTTATCAAATCTAAATAGGTACATATAAGGGCTTGGATTATGTTCCCTGAGCACTCGATATAGTTCAAATGGATCACAATCAATTTTCATTGAGAACCTTTGTGAAAGTACTACTTGGAATGCTTCCCCTGATTTTATTTCCTCTTTGATTCTTAGAACTTTTGCAATGTAATCAGCATCTGTAGTATTTCTTGAGTACTGCGGATCTACGCGCTTTTGGATTGCAGTCAAGCCAGTCTCAATATTCTTACCTAAATCACTTTCCATTTTATCTAGTCGAATCAATGAATTGGCATAGGCTTTATCTACTCTTTCATTACTTCCATCCCAGTTAATTGCATTAGCAATTAAAGTCACTGTGCCCTCTTGATGATCAAATACTGCTAAATCTGAGGTCAACATCATTGCAATCTCTGGTATTTCAACATCTTTAATAGTTAGTGAAGGTATTTTTTCTAATCTTCTGACAATTTCATATCCAAGATAGCCCACTAAACCCCCAGTAAGAGGCGGAAGATTTGGTAACTTGGGTGAACGCAAATGAGTAGTTGAAATTCTCAGTGCCGATAGTGGATCAATACCGCTAGGTGCTCCTGCTGGCATTACCCCACTCCAAACCGCCAATCCATTTTCTTCAGTTAGGGTTGCTTGACTATTTACTCCAATAAATGAATATCGTGCCCATATTCCTGACTCTGCTGATTCAAGTAAGAAAGTTCCTGCTCTATTGCTGGCTAATTTTAAATATATTGAAAGTGGAGTTTCATTTTTGATCTCAACTCTTCGAGCGACTGGAATAACATTATTTCCCCGAGCGTGCTCACGAAATTCATCTAAGCTCATTAGGGATTTATTCACATGCATATTGTGCCGTAAGGGGTTAGCGCCTTGTTACCAATAAATTAAGCAGTAATTAGTCGAACTACAACTTAAACTAGTAGACAGTCAGGGCCAAGCACAGTTTTAAGATCTGCACTTAGGCTTGGTGAGGCTGCAACTTTTAGTCCTTCATCCAATTTAAGTACAGTACTTTTTGCGCCATCTGCCAGTCTTAAGTGAACTTCACGTCCACCAGGATGGGACCGTAAAATCTCTTTAACTCGATCGATTATCGGCGGAGTGCACCTAGCCATTTCCATCGAGATTACAAGTGGGCCAGTTGGAACTAAATTAAGATCTGGCAAAGTTAAATCAAGTGCTGAAACCCTAGCTTGATCTTCTCTTTTATCTACTCTGCCCCTGATGGCGACAATTCGATCCTCTACTAAGTTAACACCGTGTAATGCATAAGAGTTAGAGAAAAATAAAACATCAATTGCTCCCTCTAAATCTTCAACAGTAACTATTGCCCATGGAGTGCCTTGCTTTGAAACTTTGCGCTGAATTTGAGTTACTAAGCCGCAAATTGTAATTACCTGATCATGCGATACTTCGGAGATCTGGCTAATTGTGAAATCTGAAACTGATTTTAATATATGTTCTACCCCTAAAAGTGGGTGATCAGAAACATAAAGCCCCAGCATTTCTCTTTCATACCCAAGTAAAACCATTTTTTCCCATTCAATATTAGGAATATCAAGCTCTACACCACTTACAGAGGTCGTAGCATTTGTTGCTCCGAAGAGATCAAATTGTCCTATTGATTCAGCACGCTTGGCTTCTGAAACTGCATCCAATGCTTCAAGATAAACCATCATTAATCCCCTGCGAGTATGTCCTAATGAATCAAAGGCGCCAGCCTTAATCAGTGACTCAATACTTTTTTTATTACAAACAATGGAGTCAACTTTTGTTAGGAAATCACCAAAACTTGAATATTTACTCTTATCTGTTCTGTTCTTTATGATCGAAGCAACAACATTTTCGCCGACATTTCTAATTGCTGTAAGTCCAAAGCGAATATCTACACCTCTTGGGGTGTATTCAGAATCAGATTCATTCACATCTGGTGCTAAGACTTTAATACCCATGCGCCGGCACTCATTTAGATACAAAGCACTCTTGTCTTTATCATCGCGCACGCTGGTTAGAAGTGCAGCCATGTACTCAGTTGGATAATTAGCCTTTAGATAGGCAGTCCAAAACGAAAGCAAGCCATAACCTGCACTATGCGCCCGATTAAATGCGTAATCAGAAAATGGAATAAGTGTTTGCCAGAGTTTTTCAATAGCATCTTGGGAAAATCCATTAGATTTCATACCCTCTTCGAAATGAACTTTTTCTTTATCAAGAATTTCTTTATTCTTTTTACCCATAGCTTTTCTAAGTAGATCAGCGCGGCCCAGAGTGAAGCCTGCTACCTTTCTAGCAATTGCCAGCACTTGCTCTTGATAGACAATCAAACCGTAAGTATCTTTTAATATTTCATTTAATGGCTTTTCTAACTCAGCATGGATAGCTACTGGATTCTTTCTGCCATTTTTATAATCAGCATACTTATTATGTGAATCTTCACCCATTGGTCCTGGGCGATACAAAGCAATTACCGCTGAAATATCCTCAAAGCTATCTGGAGCCATAGATCGAAGAAGTGCGCGAATAGGAGCACTATCTAATTGGAAGACCCCTAAAGTGTCTCCTCGAGAAAGTAGTTCAAAAGTTTTTTTGTCTTCTAATGGTAATTCTTCAAGTACGACCGTCTTGCCAAGGTTTTTTTGAATATTAATCAAACAATCATCTAATACTGAAAGGTTTCTTAATCCCAAAAAATCCATTTTAAGCAAGCCGGTTGCCTCGCAAGCACCCATATCAAATTGGGTAATTACCGCACCATCAGCTTCACGCCTATGAATTGGAATCACATCTAGTAATGGTTCCTTACTTAAAATTACGCCAGCAGCATGCACTCCCCACTGGCGCTTTAAACCTTCAATACCACGAGCTGTATCAACAATTCTTTTTGAATCTGGATCACTCTCATAAAGATTTCTAAACTCCGAAGCCTCGCCATATCTATCATCTTCAACATTGAAAATTCCGCTAAGTGAAATATCTTTACCCATTACTGAAGGTGGTAGTGATTTTGTCAGTCTTTCACCTAGCGCATATGGATAACCTAGAACTCTGGTGGAATCTTTAATTGCTTGCTTTGATTTAATAGTTCCATAGGTAATTATCTGCGCAACACGATCATCACCATACTTTGTAGTGGCGTACTGGATCATCTCTGATCTACGACGCTCATCGAAATCTAAATCGATATCTGGCATCGAAATACGCTCTGGGTTTAAAAACCTTTCAAACAACAAACCGAATTTAATTGGATCTAGTCCAGTAATACCTAGTGCGTAGGAAACTAGGGATCCAGCTGCAGATCCTCGTCCAGGTCCAACTCTTATTCCAACCTTCCTTGCATGATTACACAAGTCAGATACAACTAAAAAGTAACCAGGAAATCCCATCTTAATCATTACATCTAGTTCAAAATTTAGACGCTCTTGATATTCTGGCAGAACCTGTCCATTAAGTTTGCTTGCCAATCCTAAATTTGCAACCTTCACTAGCCAACTATCTTCAGTTTCACCCTGTGGGACTTCAAAACGTGGCAAAAGATTTTCACCTTCACGCATAGTAATATCGCAGCGTTCTGCAATAATTAATGTGTTATCACATGATTCTGGGATATCTTTAAAAAGCATTCGCATCTGAGCTGCACTCTTCAAGTAAAACTCCGAGTTTTCAAACTTAAATCGCTTTGGATCGGCAAGGGTGGAGCCTGATTGAACGCAAAGTAATACCTCGTGTGCAGATGCATCTTTGTGGAATGTATAGTGGAGATCGTTAGTTGCAAGTGGTGGCAGATTTAATTCTTTACCCAGCTTGAGCAAGTCAGTAAATACTCGCTTTTCGATATCAATTGAATGATCCATTAATTCAAGGAAAAAATTGTCAGCGCCGAAAATATCTTTCATATCACTAGCAGCCTTTAGCGCCTCATTATAAGAACCCATGCGTAGACGAGTTTGAATTTCACCACCAGCACAGCCGGTGGTAACAATAAGCCCAGATGAATACTTTGAGAGTAACTCTCGATCAACTCTAGGTTTATAGTAGAAACCTTCAAGTGATGCCAGTGATGATAGTTTGAATAAATTAGATAAGCCTTGATTATTCTCAGCCAGAATTGTCATATGCGTATAAGCGCCACCTGCTGATACATCATCTTCTCCACCCTCAGCCCATTTAACCCTTCGCTTATCAAATCTGGATTCAGGTGCTACATAAGCTTCAATGCCAATTATTGGTTTTACATCTGCTGCTTTTGCAATTTTATAAAACTCAAACGCACCGAAAACATTGCCATGATCGGTCATTGCAATCGCTGGCATGTTTTGGTTTGCCACCTCTTCAACTAATTCAGATATTTTTGCAGCGCCATCCAGCATTGAGTACTCGGTGTGTACATGTAGATGTACAAAATTCTCCGAGTTTTCTGAATTTTTGATTGAGGTCGACATGGATGGTGAGATTACTACTACCTTTATTTCTAGCGGGCTAAATCTGAAAGCAGCTCAAGTGAGCGTGTCAGATCCTCTGGGTAATCACTGCTAAATGAGATTTGCTGCCCACTTCCCGGGTGGGTGAAGGCGAGTTGTTTGGCGTGTAGCCAAGGCCGGGCGATCTTTAACTTTTGCGCTAAAGCAGGATCAGAACCATAGGTTTGATCTCCGACTAATGGGTGATGCAGTGCTGAAAAATGAACTCTAATTTGATGTGTGCGACCAGTTTCTAATTCAATTTCTAATAGCGTTACCGCCGGAAAAACTTCTAAGGTTTTATAGTGTGTAATGCTTGGCTTCCCATTTGCAACAACTGCGAAACGATAATCTTCTCGTGGGTGTCGATCGATTGGTGCATCAATTGTTCCTACTGTCGGATCCATATGTCCTTGAACTAGCGCATGGTAGACCTTTGAAACACTTCGCTGTCTGAACTGTTCTTTTAAACTTGAATAAGCAATTTCGTTTTTCGCTACCACCATAAGTCCAGATGTTCCAACATCTAGTCGGTGAACAACGCCTTGTCGCTCTGCAGCACCAGAGGTTGCTAACTGATAACCAGCAGCAAAAATTGCGCCGACAACTGTCGCTCCTTGCCAGCCAGGACTTGGGTGAGCAGCAATTCCAACTGGCTTATCAATAACAATTAAATACTCATCATCATAAACAACTTTAAGGCCATCAATTGGCGTAGCAACTAGTTTAGCTTCGCCTTTAGCTGCAGGTAGTAGTACCTCAAGGACATCACCTGTTAAAACTTTGTCTGATTTTCCAACAGGAGTACCAGATTTTACAATCTCACCTGCCTCAATTAATCCCACAATTACATTACGAGATAGACCAAGCAATCTAGACAAAGCAGTATCTATTCGCTCCTGATTGAGTCCTTCAGGAATAGATAGATTTCTCTTCTCGCGGTTACTCACTTAACATCCTTATTTCCAATAGCAGGAACATTCTTCCAACTTAAGTATGTAATCAATATGGCTGCGCTAACCACTGAGATATCTGCAATATTAAAGATTGGCCAGTTTGGCAGTTGAATCCAATCAACTACTTCACCTTGTAATCCACCTGGAGGTCTAAATATCCGGTCATTAAGATTTCCAAAAATCCCACCTAATGCTAGCCCGAGCGCAATTGCCCACCGAGTAGAGGTAATTTTACGTCCGTAATAAAAAATAGAAGCTGCCACAATCATTGCAAAGGTTGAGAGAAAAATAGTTGCATTTGAAGCAAAACTAAAAGCTGCCCCTGAATTAAATGCTAATTTGAGTTGAAGCAATGAACCTACAATTTTAACTGGGCCATCTGATAAATAAGTAAGTGCCAACTCTTTACTTAAATAATCCAATGCAAAAACGACTAGAGCGGTTACCGCTAACCATTTTCGCTGATTTAAATTCAGCGTCGTTCCTCTTTTTGTTTACAGACCATACAAAGGGTTGCTCTTGGAAAAACTTGTAATCTAGCTTTACCAATAAAATTGCCACACTCTTCACACTTACCGTAGGTTTTATTTGCAATTCTCTCTAGTGCTCTTTCAGCCTGTTCGACCATATCTCTAGCGTTATACACCAATGACATCTCATGCTCTCTTTCAAATGTCTTAGCGCCAGCATCTGCTTGATCATCCCCTGCACCTACGCCGGCTGCTTCAACTAGATCTTCCATCTCCGCTTCAGCAATCTCAAGTTCCTTACGCAATCTTTCTAAATCTTTAGACAGTTCGATCTTCATACTTTTTAATTCAGGTGCACTCCATGCCAATTCTTCAGATTGAACTACCAAAGGTGCAGGTGCTGCTTTAATAGGTTTAAGTGCTGCAGCTTTTTTAGATTTAATAACTGGCTTAGGTGGCGGCAACATTACAAGTCTTCGTTCCTCAATTACAGGAACAGCATTTGCATTTGGTATTGTCGAAGTAACAGAAATTGTGGTCGAAGACCCTGAGGTTGAAGTCTGCAACTTAGCTGGAAATGGCTTACCTGGGGCTTTTTTAACTAGCGGCTTCTTGGCTAGTTTTGGTTTAACAATATTTGCTGATCGCTTTGGCGCTTTTGCTGCAGGTTTTTTTACAATTTTCTTTGGAGCAGCCTTCTTGGCAGACGCCTTCTTGGCAACTTTTTTCACAGCACTTTTGCCTGGCTTCTTTGCAGATGCCTTTTTGCTTTTAGATGCTGATTTCTTAAACAATTTACTAATAGCCACAATACCCCCTGGAGGGGCAAAGATTATGGCTTGGCTGATGTAATTACCAACCGCCACCCCCGAGGGCAAATAAGGAGTTCTGAAAAAGCATATCTGCCGCGTTAGAATGCAGGGTGAGTATGAGTCCGAAGCGCGAAATAAATAGTCTGCCTGCGCAAATTGATCTACCTGCTGTCGAAGTAGGAATTTTAGATTTTTGGACACAAAATCAGATTTTTGAAAAATCAGTTGAAAATCGAAATGGTGCAAAGCGCTGGAGTTTCTATGAAGGCCCACCAACTGCCAATGGCAAGCCGGGAACTCATCACATCGAAGCTAGAGTTTTTAAAGATTTATTTCCACGCTTTCAAACTATGAAAGGTAAGCAAGTAATTAGAAAAGCTGGTTGGGATTGTCATGGCCTACCGGTTGAGATTGCAGTTGAAAAAGAATTAGGTTTTTCTGGTAAATCAGATATTGAAAAGTATGGTGTTGCAGCATTTAACGAGAAATGTAAAGAATCTGTTCAGCGCCATGTTGGTGAATTTACTGAGATGACAAAGCGAATGGGATTCTGGGTCGATTTTGATGAGGCTTACTGGACAATGTCTCCAGAATATATTGAAAGCGTTTGGTGGTCACTTCAACAAGTATGGAATAAGGGACTACTTGTTCAAGACCATAGAGTTGCACCTTACTGCCCAAGGTGCGGTACGGGACTATCAGACCACGAGTTAGCACAGGGATACGAAACAATAAAGGATCCATCTGTTTTTGTTAGATTTAAAGCAACTTCAGGAAAGCTAGCAGATCTTGATTCAAGTTTATTAGTTTGGACTACTACTCCTTGGACGCTAGTTTCAAATACTGCAATTGCAGTTAATCCAAAGGTTGAGTATCAAGTAGTAGAAATAACCAATGAGGACAAAACTGAAAGATTAGTAATTGCATCTGACCTGGCTTCTGTATTAGGCGAAGAGCGAAAAGTAATAGCCACATTTAAGGGATCTGAATTAGAACATACAAAATATCAACGACCTTTTGATCTTATTGAGATTCAAGATGCGCACTATGTTGTACTTGCAGATTATGTGACCGTTGAGGATGGAACTGGACTAGTCCACCAAGCGCCAGCATTTGGTGCAGATGATCTAGAGGTTTGTAGAAAGTATGGCCTACCAGTTGTTAATCCAATTAACCCTGATGGTAATTTTAAAGATGACATTAAGTTAGTAGGCGGAGTGTTTTTCAAAGAAGCCGATAAAGCTTTGATTAAAGATTTAAAGAGTAGAGGCTTAATGTTTAAAAGCTCACAATTTGAGCACTCCTACCCACACTGCTGGCGATGCCATACCGCTTTAATGTATTACGCCCAACCATCTTGGTATATCAAAACGACCGCTATCAAGAATGAGTTACTAAGAGAGAATTCAAATACTGATTGGCATCCTGAAACTATAAAGACTGGAAGATTTGGTGATTGGTTAAACAACAATATTGATTGGGCAGTATCGCGAAACAGATACTGGGGCACACCGCTTCCAATCTGGCGGTGCGAGAATAAACATGCAGTTTGTATTGGATCCTTGGCTGAGTTAGGCAAACTATCTGGCAAGGAATTGAGTAAATTAGATCCACATCGCCCATTTGTTGATGATATTAAATTCAGTTGCTCAGAATGTTCCTCGGTTATGACACGAGTACCAGAGGTAATTGATTGTTGGTATGACTCCGGAGCAATGCCCTTTGCGCAATGGGGCTATCCACATAAAGAAGGATCAGTTGATCAGTTTAAATCTGCATATCCTGCTGACTTTATTTGCGAAGCGATAGATCAGACTAGAGGCTGGTTTTATACATTAATGACTATCGGTACTTTGGTGTTTGATAAATCTTCATACAAAACTGTTTTATGTCTTGGACATATTCTTGACAAAGATGGTCGCAAAATGAGCAAGCATCTAGGTAATGTTCTAGAACCAATGCCATTAATGAACCAGCATGGTGCTGATGCAGTCCGTTGGTATATGTTGGCTGCAGGCTCTCCTTGGAGTGCACGTCGTGTAGGACATGATGCAATCTCTGATGTTGTAAGAAAAACACTTCTTACCTATTGGAACACAATCTCATTCTTTTCACTTTATGCACATGCTTCTGACTTCACTGTAACCCGCCTTTCTAAAGATTTAACTCTTATGGATAGGTGGATTTTGTCTGAGCTAAACAAAGTAACCAGAGATGTAGATATCGCCCTTGAAAGCTTTGACTCTCAAGCAGCTGGTGGATTAATTGCCGGGTTTATTGACGACCTATCAAATTGGTATGTTCGCCGCTCTAGGCGCCGTTTTTGGGATGGCGATGAAGTTGCACTAAATACGCTTTATCACTGTTTAAAACAATTAACACTTTTACTAGCGCCAATGGTTCCTTTTATCTCTGAGCATGTTTGGCAAACATTAATTAGAGTTGCCCAGGCTGATCAAAAAGAGTCAGTACATTTAGAAGATTTTCCTATTTCAGACGCAAGCTTCATTGATGATTCATTATCAACTTCGGTTTCACTTTCACGTAGGCTTGTAGAGCTAGGTAGATCAGCTCGGGCAGAATCTGGCGTAAAGATCCGGCAGCCACTATCAAGAGCGCTAGTTTCTGCTTCAGGCTGGGATCAAATATCTGATGAGATAAAAACTCATATCGCTGATGAGCTT
>WLMP01000014.1 GCA_009700155.1 Actinomycetota bacterium | reverse complement strand
CTATAGCGCTCAATATCTGTCTTGGCGAGGTACTGCAAAATCCGACGACGCTTACCGACCATCAATAACAAACCACGACGGTTGTGATGATCTTTTTTATTTGTCTGCAAATGTTCAGTTATCTCATCAATACGTTTTGATAAAAGTGCTACCTGTGCTTCTGGGCTTCCTGTGTCAGTGGCAGATGAGCCATACTTACTAATAATTTCCTTTTTAGCTTGTGGCGTTAATGCCATGTGTATTGCTCCTTCTGTCTGTCACGAGGGCCTCGGTGTTAATCACGAAGGCGCACTTTCTCGCTTTAGTAGTACAAGATTACCAGCGCAGTAGTTGATACTAAAAATCGGGCTAGATTTGAGCGTTATTTACTGGTTAATTCTCTGGCCTGATCACAATCTTTTTTCATCTGCTCTAGCAATGGTTCTAGGCCATCGAATTTCAAAGTATCACGTAGGCGATACCCAAATTCAACCATTGCTTCTAGGTCATATAACTCAAGATCTGTTTTATCTAATGCATATGCCTCAACTTGCCGACCTCTAACACCTGGAAAGGTTGGGTTTGTACCGATTGAAATTGCAGCTGGCCATCGTTCATTTCCAACACTTAACCATCCAGCGTAAACGCCATCTGCTGGAATTGTTGCTGAATTTGTTAATCCAATATTTGCAGTTGGGTAACCAATCTGCCGTCCTCTTTTTTCGCCATGTATAACTATTCCCTTTAGATAAAAATTTCGAGTTAGTAATTCATTAGCTCGCTCAATTTGTCCATCAATAATCAAACTTCTAATTCTTGATGAAGAAATCGTTGAGCCCCTATCCTCTTGTAATTTAACAATAGAAACTCCGAATCCATATTTTGGACCTACTTCAGATAAGTACTTTGGAGTTCCTTGTGCTTTGAAACCAAAATTAAAATTCTCACCTATTACTACATGTTCGGCAGCAAATCTGCCAACTAGTACATCTTCAATAAACTGATCTGGTGTTAGCACAGAAAACTCTTTATTAAAATTAACTACCTCAACTGAAGTTGCACCAGCTTTTTTGAGCAAGGCAACTCGATCTTTTACTGTTACAAGCTGAGTAGGTGTTCGCTCAGGTGCAATTACTGAGGTCGGATGTGGATCAAAAGTAATTACTGTTACCTCACCAGAATGCTTAGCTGTAGCAATGATCTGTTGATGACCGGCATGCACGCCATCAAATATTCCAATTGCTACGACTTTTTTCATACTCATATTATTTTACACCCGATTGTTGGCTAGAAGTATTAACAAGAATAGGTGCAGCAACCATAGCTGAGCCCTGTAATTTATTCTCTAATAACGCTACAAAGTTGTCATTCTCATCGAGGGCTGCAACTACGCCAGAAATAGAATTTTGATCTATGGTTCGACCAAATAAAATCTCTTGTTTCTCAGTTGCTTCAATTCTTCTAATTGTAAAGATTTTATCTATTACTTCAGATATAGGAATCAACTTTGCCTCATTAATTACTTGGCATTGATCTAATAAAAAAGGTGAGACTAGAGTTCTTCTAAGAAAAGTTAGGTGCCCGCCTGACTTAAGCGCACTTCCTAGATCTCGAGCAATTGCTCGAATATATGTTCCAGCCATGCAGATTACAGAAATATCCACTTCTATTGCATCGCTTAGGTGACGTATTTGTTTAACTTCAATTTGTTCGATTTCTACATCACGTTCTGGAATATCAATAGCCTCACCTGCTCTTACCCTGGCATGTGCTGATTTTCCATCAATTTTAATTGCAGATACTGAGCTAGGTTTTTGTTTAATTATTCCCTTAAATCTTGAAATTTCTTCTGTTATCTTCTGATCAGTAATTGAACTAATTACTTCATTACTAGCCTTAAAGGTTACATTACCTTCTTTATCATCAGTATGAGTTGATGATCCTAATGAAATAGTTGCTTCATATGCTTTCTTACCATCAGTTATATATGGCAGCAATCTAGTTGCAATTCCGACTCCAAGAACTAAAACTCCAGTTGCCATTGGATCTAGAGTTCCAGCATGGCCAACCTTTTTAGTATTTAAGTTTTTCCTAGCGATTGCTACGACATCATGGCTAGTCATATCACCGGCTTTATCAACCAATAGAAAGCCATCCATTAAATCACCGTGGATCGTGTTTTTTATAAGGATCTTCAGCAACTGGTTTTGCGCCAACTCTCAACTTAGCAACTTCGGCATCTGCTTTATGCATTTGTTCTATCAAATCATTCATAGCAGAGGCTGATTCAGCCATGCCATCTAAGAAAAATTCAAGAGATGGTGTAACCCTTAAACCTAAAGATCTTCCTACTTCAGATCTAAGCATTCCTTTTGCGCTATTTAATGCAGCAGCAGTTGATTCGCGCGCTGCAGTATCACCTAATACTGTGTAGAAAATTGATGCTTGCTGTAAATCTCCAGTTACGCGGACATCGGTGATTGTAATAAATCCAAGTCTTGGATCTTTTACTCGTAATTCAAGAGTATTTGCAATCAACTCTTTTATACGATCTGCAACTTGAAGTGGTCTCTTACTTGGCATACTTAAGCTCGCTTTTTCTCACGAATTTCATATACCTGAATTACATCTCCAACCTGCAGATCTTTAAATGAGCCAAGTCCAATACCGCACTCAAATCCCTCTCGAACTTCAGTGGCATCATCTTTAAATCTGCGCAGAGATTCAATGCTTAGGTTCTCACCAATTACTACACCAGCTCGCATAGTTCTTACCTTTGCATTTCTTCTAATGTTTCCATCAGAGACCATACATCCTGCAATATTTCCAAACTTGCTGGATTTAAATATATCTCTGACTTCAGCATTTCCAAGGACTGCCTCTTCAAACTCTGGCTTAAGCAGACCCTTAAGTGATGCTTCAATTTCTTCAATTGCTTTATAGATAACGGTATAGAACTTAACTTCCACACCTTCATGTTCGGCAAATATCGCAGTTTGTGGTTCTGGCTTAACATTAAAGCCAATAATTACTGCAGTGGATGCTGAGGCTAAAGTGACATCGTTCTTAGTGATAGCACCAACTCCACGGTGAATAACTCTTAAATCTACCTCTGTTCCAACATCTAATTGAACTAAAGCATCTTCTAGAGCTTCAACAGAACCTGAAACATCTCCCTTTAGGATTAAGTTCAATGTACTTACCTTTGATTGCTCTAAGAAATCTTCAAGAGATACTTTCTTACGCGCCTTAGCTAATGATGCATTTCGCGAAGCTAGTTGGCGCTTTTCAGCAATCTGCCTTGCAGTTCTATCATCTTCGGCAACAATAAATGAGTCACCTGCACTAGGAACGGAGGTAAAGCCAAGAACTTGTACTGGTCTTGATGGACCGGCAACATCAACAGTTTCACCATGTTCATCTAACATAGCTCGCACACGTCCATAAGCACCACCGGCAACAATTGCATCACCAACATTTAAAGTTCCACGTTGGACTAATACTGTTGCAACAGGTCCTCTACCCTTATCTAGATTTGCTTCAATTGCCACACCACGAGCAATTCCATCTGCAACTGCGCGTAAATCAATAGCGGCATCTGCGGTAAGCAAAATTGCATCAATTAACTCATTTATGCCGTTACCAGAGAGTGCTGAAACATTAACAAACATTGTTTGGCCACCATACTCTTCAGCAATTAAGTTGTACTCAGTTAATTGCCGGCGAATCTTGTCTGGATTAGCGCCCTCCTTATCAATCTTGTTAACTGCAACCACAATTGGTACATCTGCTGCTTGAGCGTGGTTTAGCGCTTCAATAGTTTGTGGCATAACCCCATCATCTGCAGCAACAACTAGAACTGCAATATCAGTTACCTTGGCACCACGAGCACGCATAGCGGTGAAAGCCTCATGACCTGGAGTATCAATAAATGTAATTGCTCGATTATTTCCGTTGTGATCATGATGAATTTGATAAGCACCAATATGTTGAGTAATTCCACCTGCTTCAGATTTAATAACCTCAGTTGACCTAATGGCATCTAACAATCTTGTCTTACCGTGATCAACATGGCCCATTACGGTAACAATTGGCGAGCGCACTACTAAGTCTTCCTGATCAATCTCTTCGAGCTCTTGCTCTAAATTGATATCAAACTCTTCAAGTAGTTCACGATCTTCATCCTCTGGGCTGACAATTTGAATCACAAATCCAAGTTCAGCTCCCAATAATGTAAAAGTATCTTCATCTACCGATTGAGTAGCAGTTACCATCTCACCTAAGTGAAATAATGCTGATACTAGTGCGGCTGGATCTGCTTTAATTTTTTCAGCAAAGTCCATCAATGTTGCACCTCTTCGCATACGAACAACGGTCTTACCATCGCCGCGAGGTACTACTGCGCCACCTAATTGTGGTGCTGGTAAATTTTCAAAATCTTCGCGTCTTTCTTTTTTACTCTTTTGTCCACGATTTTTACTCTTACCTTTACCGCCTTTACCAAATGCACCAGCTGCTCCACCGCGTTGTGGTGGACGGCCTCCTCCTTTTCCACCAAATTGTGAACCGGTAGATGGTGATGAAGATGGCGAACGATATGGTGATGATGTTGATGGTCTAGCTGATGTACCACCGGTTGCAGGTCGTGGATTATTTTGTGCAGGTCTTGCTGCAAACCCTGGTCGTACCGATCCAGGACGTGCCCCTGACATTGGTGGACGTTGACCTGGTTTTAATTTCTCACCACTCCTGCCACTTTCTCCTGGTCTAATTGGTCTAGCTGGTGGACGTGGTCCGCCGCCACCTGAACTAAATGGATTATTACCAGCTCTAGGTGGTCTTGGTAATGCACTTGGTGCAGATGGTGTTGCTGAAAAAGGATTATTTGTCGCACGCGGTGGTTGTGCAGGTGTTGCAGCTCTTGCTGGTGGAGTTATCGGTGTTGCATCTTCAATCATTTGCTGTAATTCAGGAGGTAAATCCTCAACCTTTACAGTTTGTTTTGGTGCGGCTTTTTTAACAGGTGCTTTCTTAGTTTTTGGCGCGGCTTCAGCAGGAACTAAATCTGGAAACTTATCCATCAACTTGCGCACAACAGGTGCTTCAACAGTTGATGATGCTGAGCGAACAAATTCGCCAACTTCTTGTAGCTTAGCTAGCAGCTCTTTACTTTCAAGCCCTAACTCTTTAGCTAATTCATAAACGCGGACCTTGGCCACACTTCTCCATCTCCTGGCCCGACGTTATTTACGTTCGAGCCTAAATTGACCTACTCATAATCTTGCAGTGCTCATTAGAGTGTCATTCTCGCTCGCTCCGTACTATTAATAATCACTTAAATTCTTTAAGTAATCTTCCAACTCTTGATATTTAATCTCACCTTCAAATTTGAAGGAATGATTAAATGCTTTTCGCTCAAGTGCTACCCGAATGCAATTTCGGTGAAGCCATGCTCCCCGACCTGGCATTCGATGGTTTAAGTCAACTTTAACTTCATTATTGACTAACACCGTGCGAATTAAATCTGTCCAATTCTCAAGCTTTCGGCAGGCGATACAACTTCGCTGCCTGAGCTTTTTCCTAGACATCTAAACTCTACCCTAAGCCCCTTCAGTAGGTGAAATGGTTGGCGCAGGAGGTGAATTTTCCGCCTTAATTTGCGTAACTGGATTATCTGGATGGATATCAATCCGCCATTGTGTAAGCCGAGCAGCAAGTCTGGCATTTTGGCCATCTTTGCCAATGGCTAGTGATAATTGATAATCCGGCACAACAACTTTGGCTGATTTACTTTCTAGATCAACAATTTCAACAGAGCTTACCTTTGCTGGCGCTAATGCATTTGCTACATAAATTGCTGGATCATCAGAGTAATCAATGATGTCAATCTTTTCGCCATTTAGTTCATTCATAACATTTTGTGCTCTTGATCCTTGTGGGCCAATTAACGCGCCCTTTGGGCTAACTCCAGCTCGATGAGTTCGGACAGAGAGTTTTGTTCGAGCTCCTGCTTCACGAGCAATTCCAACTATATCTACAACACGATCTTTAATTTCTGGGACTTCAAGAGCAAATAACATTTTTACAAATGCTGGGTGAGAACGTGACAGAGTAACCTCTGGGCCTTTTTCACCTTGCTTTACATCAACTACAAAACACTTTATACGATCACCATGCTTAAACACTTCACCTTTAACTTGTTCAGCTAGAGGTACTTTTCCTTCTACACGTCCTAGATTTACATAAATTATTTCAGCATCTCTTCCCTGCTGAACTACGCCACCAATTACATCCCCTACTGAACCTGAGAACTCTGTAACGACCTCAAGATCCTTTGCCTCGCGCATCTTTTCTTTAATAACTTTGCGAGCAGTCTTATCTGCTAACTTACTAAAGCCATCTGGGTTATCAGTTACAGTGTCGATGCGATCACCATCTGGGCCTAGAACTGGAACATAGATAACTAACTCACCACTTTGTCGATTTAATACCGCACGTCCATGCAGTTTGGCGCCCGGTAAAGTTGCATACGCTACTGCTACCTCATTTTCAATGGCATTAATTAATCTCTCTAGTGGCAACTTCTTTTCTAGTGCCAAAATTTTAAGCGCTTCAACATCAACACTCATTTTTTGCCTGACTTAAACTCAACTTCAAGAGTGGCTCGTTTTACATCTAGATACTTAATATTTTGCTCATCAACTGTTGCTGAATCTTCACTTGCTGATTTAATCCGACCTAAAATCTGGCTACCATCTATCGTAATTACCTTTACTAGTCGATCAATATTTTTTCGCCAGTGTCTTGGTTTTGTTAATGGTCGATCAATTCCAGGAGATGTAACCTCTAGTGTAAAAGGAGTAGATCCTAGAGCTGGAATATTTTCAACAATTTCAGAAATTGCTTTAGTAGCTACCGTAACCTCATCTAAAGATAGGTGTCGATCGGCATCAACAATGACAGTTAACAAACTGCGTCTACCAGCTGAAGTGATATTTAAATCTTCTAGATAAAAACCAAGTGAGGTTAGAGCGGGAGTGATCACCGCTGATATTTCTTCCTTTTTTCCCATTTTTTCCTTCTTCGATATTAAGTTGTAGTACAAGTTTAACTTATAAATGTATCCCAAGCAACGCGAGCGATTAGTAAAAATATTACTGCCAAAAATACTTTTCTAACCAAGGCAGAGCCACCTTTGATTGCCATATGCGATCCAATAATTGCTCCAGTTACATTGGCAACAGCTAGTAATAGACCAAGTTGCCACCAGATATGTCCGGTAAGTTGAAAACTCAATATTGCTCCAGCATTAGTTGCGATATTTACTAACTTGGCAGTTCCTGATGCCTTTAGAAATGCATACCCAATAACTGAGACTAGAAAGAAGACTAGGAATGTGCCAGTGCCTGGTCCAAAAATTCCATCGTAAAAACCAATAAGAAAACCAATTAAGGCAACTATTACTAATCTCTTACTTTGAGTGAATTTTAAATTTTCTGCCATACCTAGCTCTGGTTTTTTCCAAGTATAAATAGCGACTAAAATTAAAAGCAAAACTATAAATGGCCTAAAGAAACCAACTGGTACAAATGCTGCCATAGCTGCACCCGCAATTGAGCCGATAAATGCTGGCAGCATCATTGTTAAAGTAAGTGGAATATCTGGCTTTATATTTTTAAAGTAATTTCTAGCAGCTGCTGCCGTACCAAAAATTGATGGTACTTTGTTAGTTCCTAAAATTAGGGGAAGTTCTTTGTTGGGTAAGCCAATGATTAATGATGGTAATTGTATTAATCCACCACCACCTGCCATTGCATCTACAAATCCTGCAAATCCTGAAGCGATCGCTAGAAAGATCGCAATCTCAATACTCATTATTGAACTATAGTTTTAACAACATCAGCTAAGACAACTTCTTGCTTAGATGATGACTTTCGATCTCTTATCTCTACTTTGCCATCTGCTAGTGATTTTCCAACAATAATAATTTTGGGGATACCTATTAACTCTGCATCTTTAAACTTAACCCCAGCACTTGCTTCTCTGCGATCATCAAGTAGAACTTCTAGGCCCTTTGCCTCTAAATCCTTTGCAATTTGTTCAGCAACATCAAATGGGTGATCTTCTTTTCCAGTAGCAACAATATGAACATCGGCTGGTGCTATTTCACTTGGCCAACAAAGACCTAATTCATCATATGTTTGTTCTGCAATTGCTGCCACCGCTCTGGAAACTCCAATTCCATAAGAGCCCATAGTCACAACAACTGGCTTACCTTCTTTATCTAAGACTGTTAATCCCAAACTTTGGGCATACTTACGTCCCAACTGAAAAATATGTCCAATCTCAATTGCTCTATCAATTACAACTGCTTTAGCACATTTTGGACAACTATCTCCAGCTTTAACCTCAGCAGCTTCAACATACTCTTCGACAATAAAATCTCGTCCACAAGTCACATTCTTAGCATGCTTATCTTTTTTATTAGCTCCAGTAACCCAATGGGAACCCTCAACAACTCTTGGATCTGCATATAGTTTTAAGCCAAATTCTTTAGCATCTTGCGGGCCGACATAACCTTTTACTAATTTTGGAAACTTAGCAAAATCTGCATCTTCAAATAATCTTAAATCTTTAACACCAGATATATTTGCACCTAATCTCTTTAAATCAACCTCACGGTCTCCTGGCACTAATACAGATATTGGCTTCTCATCTGCCATTAACAAAACATTTTTTAAGGTATCAGCAGCTGAAATATTTGCTGAATACTTACTATTAAATAACTCAACTAATGAATCAATTGTTGGGGTATTTGGTGTATCTAATACCTCAATAGCTCCAACTTTATCTCCTTTGTAAGGAGCAGTAATTGTTACCATGGCCTCAACATTTGCTGCATAACCACAACCATTACATAAAACATATGTATCTTCACCGGTTGGGCAAGGAGCTAAAAACTCTTCAGATTTTGAACCACCCATTGCTCCGCTCATGGCTGAGACAATGTTGTATTTCAACCCTAAGCGATCAAAAGTCTTAACATAAGCTTGTCGATGTTTGTTGTAAGAAACTTCAAGACCTGCATCATCAACATCAAAACTATAGGAATCTTTCATTACAAACTCTCTACCTCTAATGATTCCACTACGAGGACGCGGTTCATCACGAAACTTAGTTTGAATTTGATAAATAGAAAGTGGTAAATCTTTATAAGATGAGAACTCGCCTTTAACCATTAAGGTAAACATCTCTTCATGAGTTGGACCTAGTAGAAAGTCATTCTTTTTTCTATCCTGTAATCTAAATAAATCTGGACCATATTCAGCCCAACGATTTGTTGCCTCGTATGGATCTTTTGGTAGTAATGCTGGGAAGTGAACCTCTTGAAAACCTGCAGCATCCATCTCTTCTCTAATTATGTTTTCTATCTTGCGATAAGTTCTATAGCCAAGTGGTAACCATGAGTAAATTCCAGCAGCAATTCGACGAACAAATCCAGCTCTAACTAATAATTTATGGGAGGCAACCTCAGCATCTGCTGGATCATCACGCAAAGTGCGCAACAATAGAGTCGACATCCTTAACATAGGTAAAGCCTACCTACTGAACTGCAACAGATGGTTCTCCTGATGCCACACCAGCTGCCTGCATTTCTTCAGCAAGGCGCATAGCCTCTTCAATTAAGGTCTCAACTATTTGCGCCTCGGGCACGGTTTTAATTACCTCACCTTTTACAAATATCTGGCCCTTTCCATTTCCAGAGGCCACACCAAGATCTGCTTCTCTAGCTTCACCAGGTCCATTAACAACACATCCCATAACTGCTACCCGAAGTGGCACTGTCATTCCTTGTAAACCTGCCTGAACTTTTTCCGCTAATGAATACACATCGACCTGCGCTCTTCCACAGGATGGACAAGAAACTATCTCTAACTTACGTTGACGAAGATTTAAAGATTCTAAAATCGATATTCCAACTTTTACCTCTTCAACAGGTGGTGCTGATAGTGAGACTCTAATTGTGTCGCCAATTCCTTCTGAAAGTAAAATTCCAAATGCGGTTGCAGATTTAATTGTGCCTTGAAAAATTGGTCCAGCCTCGGTAACACCTAGATGTAGTGGGTAATCACATTTGGCGGCTAATAAACGATAAGCCTTAACCATTGTTACTGGATCATGATGCTTTACAGAAATTTTAATATCTCTGAAATCATGTTCTTCAAATAAAGATGCCTCCCATAAAGCTGATTCAACTAATGCCTCTGGCGTTGCCTTGCCATACTTGGCAAGTAATCTTGGATCTAAAGATCCTGCGTTAACACCAATTCGAATTGGAATACCAGCATCTTTGGCAGCCTTTGCAACCTCTTTAACCTTGTCATCAAATTGCTTAATATTTCCAGGGTTAACTCGAACTGCTGCACATCCAGCATCAATAGCTGCAAAAATATACTTTGGCTGAAAGTGAATATCTGCAATGACAGGGATTTGAGATTTTTTAGCGATCTGAGAGAGTGCATCTGCATCATCTTGAGAAGGAACTGCAACTCTTACTATCTGGCAACCAGAGGCAGTAAGTTCTGCAATCTGCTGCAAAGTTGAATTCACATCGGCGGTTAAAGTTGTACACATAGATTGCACTGAGACTGGAGCATCTCCACCAACTAAAACTGAACCAACCTTTAATTGCCGAGTTTTTCGGCGAGGAGCCAAAGTTGGTGGTGGAGCTGATGGAATTCCTAAATCAACCATGGGTAAACCTTACCTAGAAATTAAGTCTAATCGGGTTGAAGATATCGGCAGTAAGCAGCAATAGTGATAAACAAGCCATGAATATGAAGACCACCATAGTAATTGGCGCCAATCTTTCGACATCAAATGGAGCAGGCTTTGGCATTCCCCTTCGTTTTGCATTTAAGTTTCTGATGCCATCTGCAACTGCAACTGCCATATGCCCGCCATCTAATGGCAGAAGTGGCAGCAAATTAAACATGCCTACGAAAAGATTTAAAGAAGCAATTATCAATAAGAAGGTAGCAACTTTCTCTCTGGTTGTTAATTTATCAGTTTCAGCTGTCTCACCACTTACTCTGGCTACTCCAACTACACCAACTAAACCTTCAGCGTCACGTTTTTCGCCACCAAATGTTTGCCGAACTAAATCTGGAATTTTTGCAGGTAATGTAAAGAGAGCAGTCAAACTATTTCCTAAAATTTCACCGGTGTATTTAGTTGCCTTTGCAGTTGCCTCTACAGGACCATAAGTAATAGTGCCGATGGTATTTACCACCCCTAATACGCCAACACTTTTACCATCTAAGTCTCGACTGGCAGGAGTAACCAAAATATCAATAGGCATGCCATTACGTTCAATAGTTATTTCAAGTTCTTTACCAGCTGATTGCCTAATTATGGTTACAACATCAACCCACTCAGAATATGACTTTCCATCAACTTTTGTGATTTTATCTCCAGCTAGTATGCCAACATTTTTTGCAGGTGAAGGTGTTGACCTTGAAGTACAAACTTCATTTGCTACCTTTGGAATACATTCACTAACTGCTTCTACTGTACTAGTTACTGAGGTAACTCCGACAGATGAAAAAAGTGTAAGCAAAAGTACGAAGCCAATAACAAAGTGCAAAAATGAACCTGCACCTAAAATAATTAATCGTTGACCAACCCCTGCCTTAACAAAAGCGCGTTCTGAATCTTGTGTATCTAGTACCTCCCTAGGTGACATGCCAACAATTCGGCAGTAGCCACCCGCTGGAATGGCCTTTACGCCAAACTCAGTTTCACCACGTTGGGTAGACCATAGTTTTTTTCCAAAACCAATAAAAAATTCAGTTACTTTCATACCAAACTTCTTTGCAGTTAAGTAATGCCCTGCTTCATGAATCATCACTGAAATCAATAGCGCCATCACAAATGCTAGAACTCCAATAATGCTCACTTAGCTAGCTCCTTAATTAACTCCTGTGCCTTCATGCGTGCACCCTGCTCTACGGCACTGACATCAGAGATATCTCTAATTGTAGTTGGTGTATTACCTGTAAATGAGTCAACAACCTTCTCTACGCTCTCAATAATTGCTGTGAACTTAATTTGGCCAGCCAAAAACGCTGCAACAGCTACCTCATTTGCTGCATTAAATACTGCAGGTAATCCTCCACCTAACTCGCCACACTTTCTTGCTAAATCAATTGCTGGATACTTTTTACTATCAATGGGCAAGAACTGCCAGGTATTTGGTTTGCTCCAATCAATTGGATTACACGCCTTATTTATTCGCTCTGGATATGCAAGCGCGTAGGCAATTGGTCCTTTCATATTTGGTGGTGAAGCTTGGGCAATTGTTGAACCATCTACAAATTCCACAAAGGAATGAACTACTGATTGAGGATGAATTACTGCATCAATTGCTGAATATGGCAGATCAAATAGGTAATGGGCTTCAATTATTTCTAATCCTTTATTAAGAAGTGTTGCAGAGTTAATTGTAACTACCTCACCCATTGTCCAAGTTGGATGAGTTAAGGCATCTGCAACTGTTACATTTGTTAAATCATCTCTATCTCTAAATGGCCCACCACTTGCAGTTAAAATCAACTTTTTAACATCACTAATCTTTCCAGCAAGAAGTGCTTGATATATTGCAGAGTGTTCAGAATCAACTGGAATCAGTTTATCCCGGCCATACTTCATTACTAGATCCCCGCCAGCTACTAAGGATTCTTTATTTGCTAATGCAACTTTATTGCCAACTGATAACGCTGAAAGTGTCGGCCCAAGACCGATTGAACCAGTTATTCCATTTAAAACGATATCGCAGGGAATTGCGGCAATTTCAATAGAAGAGTTATCGCCTTCAATTACTTTAATACCATCTACTACTGGAGTAGGAGCCATACTGCCAACTATTGGGACATTAAACTTTTTAGCCTGCTGCATTAATAAGCCAGGGTTTTTTCGGCCCGCACTCATTGCAATGACTCGGAACTTATCTGGGTTTGCGGCAATAATTTCTAAAGCTTGCACGCCAATAGAACCAGTTGAGCCTAAAACTACTATTTCCCGCACCCACCTATCTTAACTGTGCCCCAAGTAAGAAAGTTCAGATAGAATTCCCGCATGTATTCCGAGTCAAAACCGACAATTGCGCAGAAACGCAACCTGGTTACTGCTATTCCTGGACCAAAGTCAGCGGAGTTAATTAAAAGAAGAGCAGATGCGGTTTCGGCTTCCTTAGGTACTGCATTTCCAGTATTCATTGATCGTGCTGAGGGCGCAATAATTCTTGATGTTGATGGCAACTCAATTTTAGATTTGGGCGCAGGAATTGCTGTGCTAAATGTTGGTCATTCAGCAAATAAAGTTATCGAAAATGTTAAAACTCAAATTGATTCATTTACTCACACTTGTTTTATGGTGGTGCCATACACCGGATATGTTGAAGTTTGCGAAGCACTAAATCGTTTAACTCCAGGTGATCATAAGAAAAAGTCTGCTCTCTTTAACTCAGGCGCAGAAGCAGTTGAAAATGCCGTAAAAATTGCTCGTAAATTTACTAAACGATCTGCAGTTGTTGTTTTTGAACATGGATACCATGGCAGAACTAATTTAACTATGGCAATGACGGCAAAGAATATGCCTTATAAAGATGGTTTTGGACCTTTTGCTCCAGAGGTATATCGCATGCCGATGGCTTATCCATATCGCTGCAGCGCATGCACTAAACCTTGTGAAAGTTCTATGTTATCTATGGTAATTCATAAAATGGAAAAGGAAATTGGTGCAAACAATATAGCTTGCATTGTTATCGAACCGATTCTTGGTGAAGGTGGATTTATCGTTCCATGTAAGGGCT
>WLMP01000013.1 GCA_009700155.1 Actinomycetota bacterium | reverse complement strand
GTGGTTTAACCTTCGACCTTCAAATACTGAGCCGCTATTAAGGTTAAATGTTGAGGCTGAAACGCAAAAGCAGATGATTACGATTAGAGATACGGTTCTAGCTCAAATTAAAAGGTGATAAATGCAGGGCAAGCAGGGTATCTTTACCCCCTAACAATTATTTCGAGAACCTAATCATTAATAGGAGAGTTTATGAATACAGCAACTGGCGTTAATAGTGACATCGCTAATGCTGCTTTAGCCCCTGAAGGTAAAAAGCGTATTGAATGGGCAGCAAGAAATATGCCGGTACTTTCACAAATTAAGGATAGGTTTACTAAAGAAAAGCCATTTAATGGAGTAAGAATTGCTGCATGTATGCACGTGACTACAGAGACCGCAAATTTAATGTTGGCCCTAAAAGCAGGTGGAGCAGAGATTGCACTATGTGCATCAAATCCATTATCAACACAAGATGAAACTGCTGCTGCGTTAGTTCATGAATATGGAATCTCTGTTTTTGCCAAAAACGCAATTGATCGTGATGGCTTTTATTCACATATAAACTCTGCTTTAGACATAAAGCCGCAATTAGTTTTTGATGATGGTTGCGATTTAGTTAACGTAATTCATACTTCTCGAACTGAATTAATTGATGGCGTACTAGCTGGATGTGAAGAAACTACAACTGGCGTAATTAGATTAAGTCAGATGGCAAAAGATGGTGCTTTAAAGTTCCCAATGATTGCTGTTAACGATACAGATACTAAGCATATGTTTGATAATAGATATGGCACAGGACAATCAACATTTGATGCAATTTTTCGTGCGACCAATACATTAGTTGCAGGTAAAGTTGTTGTAGTTGCAGGATTTGGTTACTGTGGAAAGGGAGTTGCTGAAAGAGCAAAAGGTTTAGGGGCAGAGGTAATTGTTACCGAAATTGATCCTACAAAGGCTTTAGATGCACTGATGCAAGGTTTTAGAGTTATGCCTATGACAAAGGCCGCAGCTATTGGCGAGATCTTTATAACTGTCACTGGTAATCGAGATGTATTACGAGATGAACATTTTAAGCAAATGAAAGATGGCTCAATCTTGGCAAATTCTGGACATTTTGATATTGAAATCGATGTTGCCTGGCTTGAAAAGAATGCAAAGCAAAAGAATCCAAAAATGCGCCATCAAACTGATGAATACGTAATGGCAGATGGCCGACGTATTTTGCTTATTGCTGAGGGCAGATTGGCAAATCTTGGTGCAGCTGAAGGACACCCAGCATCTGTAATGGATATGTCATTCTCAGATCAAGCACTTACAGCAGAGTGGCTGCTTAAATCTGGTAAAGACTTACCAGCAGGATTACATGATGTGCCATCTTCAATTGATAAAGATGTAGCAAGGTTAAAGTTGGAGAGTATGGGCTCATCACTAGATGTGTTAACTCCTGCCCAAGAACTTTATTTAAACTCCTGGGAACACGGTTCATAAATGCCATTAGTCATGGTCGTTGACGATGACCAGGACTTAGCCGAGATGCTAAGCATTGTTTTAACAGGTGCTGGCATGGAGGTTGACCTTGTTAATCGAGGCGATAATGTAATGAATGCTTTTAACAAACGTACTCCAGATCTAGTACTACTTGATGTTATGTTGCCTGGGATTGATGGCGTTGAGGTTTGCAAAATAATTAGAGAAACTTCAATGGTACCGATCGTGATGTTAACGGCTAAAGGTGATACCCAAGATGTAGTACTTGGGCTTGAAGCAGGCGCAGATGATTACATGGTTAAACCATTCAAACCTCAAGAGTTAGTTGCAAGAATTAATACAAGACTAAGACGAGTTGGTCGAGTTGGGTCATTAGCTATTGGTGATCTAATTATTGATCAAATGGAACATAAAGTTATAAAAAATAAAAAAGAAATTCCATTAACTAGGCTTGAGTTTGATCTTTTAGTCGCCTTAGCTAAAGAGCCAGGCCGAGTTTTTACAAGAGAAGCTTTACTTAGTGAAGTTTGGGGCTATCAGCACGCAGCCGATACGAGGCTCGTGAATGTGCATGTTCAAAGACTTAGATCAAAGATCGAAGTCGATGCGGACGACCCTAAGCATGTTCTTACAGTAAGAGGAGTTGGTTACAAAGCAGGAGTTGGAAAAAACTAAGGTGTTCAAGAGTTGGGTTAAGATAAAACAATCACTTAGCCTTAAAGTACTGCTTACAAATACACTTTTTGCTTTTATTATCGTATTAATTGTAGGCACTATTGTTTATAATCAAGTATCGTCAACTTTTATAAATGAAAAAATTGATATATCTAAAGTAGAAACACAAAATACTTGGAATTTGGCTCAAAGCCGAATCAAAAGTGCAGGACTTCAGAATGATGCTGAGTTGAATAAAGTTGTCCAAGATTTTATCTCCTCAAGCAGAGAAGATGGTTCGCTATCTGGCCGTGAAACGGTGATAATGGCTGTTTCAAAATCAAACAAAAATTTAAATCGGTATCAGACTGTGCCAAAACTCTTTGAATTAGAAACAATTTCGGGAGATTTTCGCAAGAAGGTAAGAGAAAGTGAAAATATATTAGAGCAACAAGTTACTGTTAAATATTCAGATGGAAGAGAATTTCCAGGTTTTATAATTGGTGGAAAGCTAGATATTCCTAGATCAGGAGTTTATGAAATATATTATGTGTTCAATTTGAACGCTCAGTATGCGAGTATTACTTATATAACTTGGATATTATTTTTTACCGGGCTTTTGATTGTGCTACTAATTGGCCTAAGTACTCAGTTTGTAATTAGACAAGCTGTTTCACCTGTCAAAGAAGCAGCAGATGTTGCTGAGAAATTCACGAATGGGGACTTAACAGTTCGTATGGCTGTATCAAGCCAAGACGAATTAGCTAGTCTTGGAAATTCTTTTAATGAAATGGCAGTTTCAATCCAACAGCAAATTTATAGATTAAAGAATTTATCAAGACTTCAGCAGAGATTCGTATCTGATGTTTCACACGAGTTACGCACACCGCTAACCACAATTAGAATGGCCGCAGAGGTCATTTATCAGCAGAAAAACGAATTTGAATCTAGCGTTGCAAGAAGCAGTGAGCTGTTAATTAATCAGATCGATAGATTCGAACTTCTTCTATCAGACTTACTTGAAGTTAGTAGATTTGATGCTGAAGCAGCAGCATTAAGCATAGAAAGCTTTGATATTTGTAATCTAGTTAGAAAAACAGTGGACTATCTACACCCAAGCAAATCCCAGCTATTTGAAGTTGTCTTCAAGAGTGAGCCTATGTTTATTGAGGGGGATCCACGCAGAGTTGAAAGAATTTTACGAAACTTAATTACTAATGCATTTGATCATAGCGAAGGAAAGAATGTTCAGGTAACAGTTACTGACAGTGAAGATGAAGTTTCTGTTGGTGTTAGAGATTACGGATTAGGGTTTACCCAAGAAGAAAGTATTCATCTATTTGATAGATTTTGGAGATCCGATCCATCTCGAGCAAGGAGTAGTGGTGGAACTGGTCTTGGACTTTCAATTGCTCTTGAAGATGCAAAGCTCCACCAAGGACACTTATTAGCTTGGGGACAAAAGAATAATGGTGCACACTTTGTACTTACCCTCCCAAAACGCCATGGCACAGCAGTCCAAACATTTCCGATTGATGTAATTCCAGGAGATTTGATTTAAACAACGTAAAAATGTTTAATTATTTTTTATGCTATAAAGTAATATGCATAAAACAATTACTAGCTTAAAAGAATTAGTCTTTCCAAAATTCTGTGTTATATGTGCTAAAAGTGGATTTGAAGTATGTTTAAAGTGTCAGTTACCTTGGTTAGGATTACCAAACAAAGATAAATTAAATGGCTTAAATCTGTACTATATGAGAGATTACGATGATCAATCCTCAAAATTAATTTTATTGGCAAAAGAGGGTTCAAATAATGCAGCAAGAGAGTTAATATCTAAGGCGATATTTACTTCAATAAAATTACTTGTTTCTGAACAGAAATTGATTAATCCGATTAACATTGTGACAATTCCTTCTTCTAGAAAATCAATAATGAGGCGAGGTCGGGATCATATAAATGAGATATGTATTGAAATTATCGATCGATTAGGATCTAATTCAATTACTGCATTTAATACCCCCATTCTTACTCAGGTAAGAAAAGTTAGAGATCAATCTAAATTAAATAGGGTAGAGCGATTGCATAACTTAGAGAATGCTTACAGTCTTAAAGACCGATCCCTAGACAATGGCGCTTGTATTCTGGTGGATGATCTAATAACTACGGGTAGCTCGATCTCTGAGGCCATAAGAGCCTTATCTGAAGCCAAAATCACCATTCAGGGGGTTGTTACAGCGTGTGCAGTCGGGCGGAATTCTCTAATACGATAAGCCACTTAACACCCAATCAAATTACAAGTAGAAACAGCGGAGGGTTTTGTGGGTTTATTAGACAAACTCTTGCGTGCTGGTGAGGGTAGGGCTGTTCGCGAGCTTGAGAAAATTGCTCAACAGGTAAATAAATTTGAAAGCAGTATCTCTGCCCTGGATGATTCAGCGCTGAGAGGTAAAACTGATGAGTTTAAAGAAAGAGTTAATAAAGGTGAAAGTTTAGATTCACTTCTTCCAGAAGCATTTGCTGTTGTGCGCGAAGCAGCAAAGCGGACATTAGGACAAAGACATTACGATGTTCAGTTAATGGGTGGTGCGGCATTACACAAAGGAAATATTGCCGAAATGAAAACAGGTGAAGGTAAAACTTTAGTTTCAACATTACCAGCATATTTAAACGCCTTATCTGGTAAAGGTGTGCATGTTGTAACCGTTAATGATTACTTGGCAGAGCGCGATAGCGAGTGGATGGGCCGTGTCCATAGATTTTTAGGATTAAGAGTTGGCGTAATTCTTTCTAGAATGTCGCCAAGTGAGCGGCGCGAAGCTTATTCAGCAGATATTACTTATGGAACTAATAATGAATTCGGGTTTGATTATTTAAGAGATAACATGGCTTGGACGCTTTCTGATTGCGTGCAACGTGAACATAACTTCGCAATTGTTGACGAGGTAGACTCAATTTTAATCGATGAAGCAAGAACTCCTCTCATAATTTCCGGCCCTGCAGATAAACCCACTAAGTGGTATGTGGAGTTTGCTAATTTAGTTGCACGATTATCACGGGATGTTCACTATGAGGTTGATAATAAGAAGCGAACTGTTGGAATTTTAGATGAGGGTGTTACTAGAGTTGAGGAAGCCTTAAAGATTGAGAATTTGTATGAAGCTGCAAATACTCCAATGATTGGCTATTTAAACAATGCAATAAAAGCAAAGGAATTGTTTAAGCGAGATAAAGACTATGTAGTTATGAATGGCGAGCTATTAATTGTCGATGAACACACTGGGCGCATGTTGGCCGGGCGTAGATATAGTGAAGGACTACACCAGGCTTTAGAAGCAAAAGAAAAAATTGAGATCCAGGATGAGAATCAGACTCTTGCAACAATTACGCTGCAGAATTATTTCAGGCTATATAACAAATTAAGCGGCATGACCGGTACAGCAATGACTGAGGCCTCTGAGTTTATGCAAATCTATAAGCTAGGTGTAATACCTATACCAACCAATAAGAGTATGCAAAGAATTGACCAATCAGATTTAATTTATAAGTCAGAGGTAGGAAAATTTACAGCTGTTGCTGAAGATATTTCAAACAGACATAAAAAAGGACAACCAGTTCTTGTTGGAACTGTAAGTGTAGAAAAATCTGAAGAATTATCTGGAATGTTGAAACGAAAAGGTATTCCGCATGAAGTTTTGAATGCAAAACAACATGAACGCGAGGCTGCCATTATTGCTAGAGCAGGAAGTGTTGGTGCAGTAACAGTTGCTACCAATATGGCTGGTAGAGGAACTGACATTATGCTGGGCGGTAACCCAGAATTTATGGCTGATTTTGAATTGCAAGCAAAAGGTTTAAGTCCAGTTGATACCCCAGAAGAGTACGAAAAAGCTTGGCCAGGAGAAATTGCTAAACAAAAATCTGCAGTTGAACAAGAACATGAAAAGGTTGTTGCCTTAGGCGGCTTATATGTTCTAGGAACCGAGCGACATGAGTCACGAAGAATTGATAATCAGCTTAGAGGCCGTTCTGGACGTCAAGGTGATCCCGGTGAATCTCGATTTTATCTTTCACTTCAAGATGAACTAATGAAACGATTTAACTCTGGCTTAGTAGAACGTTTCTTAGGGGCAGCCGGAATGCCAGAAGAAACTCCATTAGAGTCAAAGATTGTAAGTAATGCCATAAAGTCTGCCCAAACTCAGGTGGAATCTTTGAATTTTGAAATGCGTAAAAATGTATTGAAGTATGACGATGTGATGAATAAGCAAAGAACTGTGGTTTATTCAGAACGCCGCGAAGTCCTTGAAGGTGCTGATATTAAAGACTTAACAAATGATTTCTTAACCGAGACAATAACCGCATATGTAAATTCAGCAACCAATAGTGGTGTGGCTGAGAATTGGGACTTAAATACATTATGGACGGCATTAAAATCTTTATACCCAATTTCAATTACAGTTGAAGATTTAGTAAGTGAGGTTGGAGAAGTTGGAGCACTAGATTCAGAATTTATTTTAGATCGTGTGCTAACCGATGCAAAAAATGCTTATGACAGGCGTGAGACTGAGCTAACTTCTACTGTCATGAGAGAGCTAGAACGAAAAATTCTACTTTCAGTATTAGATAGAAAGTGGCGTGAGCACTTATATGAGATGGATTATTTGCAAGAGGGAATTGGTTTACGAGCTATGGCACAGCGTGATCCATTGGTCGAATACCAACGAGAGGGTTATGACCTGTTTTCAGCAATGATGGATGCAGTTAAAGAAGAGCTAGTTGGTTACTTATTTAGCGCTGAAGTTCAAGTTGAAGGAGATCAAGTTGGAGCAAAGGGATTAACCCCCACACCTGCACCTGTTAATGATCTGCAGTATTCAGCAGCTGAGATTGAAACTTCTTCTGCTGGTGCAACTTCAAAGAATGCACCATGTCCTTGTGGTTCTGGTAAGAAATATAAAAGATGTCATGGTGAGTCTTAAACTAGTTGTAATTGCGTACAAATCCATCTCTTATCAATTCCTTCAAATCTTAAAGTAAGAGATCTAACTCTCTCACCAATGAGAATAGTAACTAAAACTTCTAGGACGCCTTCAATTGGCTGGCTGATATAAATTTTTCTAATTCTACAAATGCCCTGAAGTTTATTTGAATAATAATTAACTCGGCGACAGACTATGCGATGGCTATTTCCTGAAATTTGAGAAATGGGCCTTTTACCAGCCCAAATTTCAATAACCGTGATCACAAAACTTTTGCACCAGATAGATACATCAGGCAGATCTGAAAGATGCGAAGGCAGGGATGAAAATTTAGGATGCGACCACTCTTGGCCAAAATCTTGATCTGTACTTGGGGTTAGATAAAGTTTTTTTGCTGTTTTCTCTTCTAGTTTAGGTAGGGTAATTGTCATATCCCTATTCTGGCTATCAATAATTTAAGTCATATCATCCGAAAGGATGATCATTTCAAGCAGTTATTGGGATAGAAATCAGGTTATGTTAAATGAAAAATTTGAGGTTGTAAGAAACTCAAGACTTGTATTAGGTATTTCAATGCTGCTTATTGCGCTACTTTCTGCAGGCTTAATCTCTAAAGAGGCGAATAGAACTGTTCAGGTATGGGCAGCGGGCTCTAATCTTTCACCTGGAAGCTTTTTATCAGATACAGACATACAAAAAGTTTCAGTACTGCTCCCAGACTCCTCTAAAAACTATATTTCTACAAAGGCCCAAATACTGGGCGCTTTAGTCATAAGTAAAATCAGTGCTGGTGATTTAATTCCTGTTGCAGCAGTTGCATCCATTGACAGCTCTATAAATCAAAGATTTGTCCCGATAACTGCATCAACCACTGATTGTCCTTCAGATTTAAATCGGGGAGACATAATTGATATATACAGTGTCCCGACTAGGGAATCAAAGTTTGTAGTTGAGCCACAGTTAATTGGAAGTCAGATTTCTGTCGATGCAGTTTTCAAAGAAATGAACTTAGGTCAAATCAGTATTATTGGTGTATTTAGTAGCGAGCAGGTACTTCCACTTATTCAGGTCATATCTGATTCAAGAGTTATTATTGTTAGAAGTGTTTGAAATTGAAGATAGTTACTGCGATAGCTGATCCAGATAAAGAAAAATACATTACCTCTTTACTCTTCTCGCAAGGCTGTAACATTGTTTTTAGGGCTTTATCAGTTATAAATCTTAAGAAGTTTATATCAAATCAAACCGAGCCCTTAATCATTCTATATACAAAGAGATTTTTAACTAATCCAGAGCTTCAAGAATTTATAAAACTTAGTGTTAAGCACAGGTATGTAGAGGTTAATTTACAGAATTTCTCAGCCTCCAAACTGTTATCGGAGATATCGACTCTTGAGCAGAGCCAAAAAAGTTATGATATTGAAAGGATTTCTCGCGTTGCAGCTGTTCTTGGTACACCAGGATCCCCGGGAGTTTCTACAGTAGCTAACTTCCTTGCCTTATACGTCTCAGGTGAAGTAATCGCAGCTAGCCACCATAACTTAAGACCAAAAAGCAATACAAAAGTTCTTAATAGTTCACCAGATACGCTCACTGAGGATATTAAAAGCTCACAGGCAGCTAAAATTATTGTTGATGCTGGTTCAACATTGAATTTAACATCAGCTTTTTCAGATCGAAGATTGAATTCAAGATGGCTTCGATATGTTGTAGGAAGCTGCAGTACATTGTTCTATGTAGTCAAATCTGATGATTTTGGTATTGAGTATTTAACAACGTTTTTAACTGACTTTGATAACTTAATTAATCCACCCAAAATTGTATTCATTCTTAATCAGCAAAAATTTGACCGACCTAGCCAAGAAATTCAATCTAAATTCAGAAATTTATTGAATGAACCAAGAAAGTTTTTTCTTCCATATACGAATTGCTTATCCCAAGACTTTTCCCTTAAAAGCTCAATAATTTCGCCATGGCGGGCTAATAGCTACCGAAAGCAGATAGCAAAAATAGGGTCACAAGCACTATAAAAAGACCTCTACGATTAACCCATGGCAACCTTAAGTGAGTTAATTGCTGCTAATTCACAACTGAATACTCAGGAAGAAGAGCATTTAGCAGAACTTGTTGCTGAGTGGCGCCTGTTAGCTGACTTATCTTTTGCAGATCTTGTGTTGTGGCTTCCAATTCGAAAAGATGAAAAATCTTGGCCGCAAGGGTATGTAGCAATTGCTCAGATTCGACCTACTACAGCCGCAACTGTTTTTAGCAATGACTTAGTTGGAACAAAAATTACTTGGGGACAAAGACCCTTAATCGATCAAGCTTTATCTGATGGTGAAATTGTTAAAGATACCCAGCCAGAGTTGGTGGGGGAGATTATGATTAAAGAGGAAACAGTTCCAGTAATTTATGAGAATAAAACAATTGCAATAATTGCACGCCACCGGAATGCTGATTTAATGCGATCTCCATCAAAACTTGAGTTAAATTATCGGGAGATAGCACATAAGATTTTTCAAATGGTCACCGAAGGTACATATCCAATTAGAAATAGCATTTATAGTTCTGAATCAGCTCCTAGAGTAGGTGACGGTCTAATTCGACTAGATGTTAATGGCATAATATTTTTTGCAAGTCCTAATGCGCGTTCAGCTATTAGTCGAGTGGGATACCAAGGAGAGCTTGAACAAAAAAATCTAGGAGAAGTTTTTACAAATCTTGACCAGGGCGATAATCAGCCAATTGATGAGTCATGGAAGAATCTACTTAGCGGAAAAAATCTAAGAAGGACAGAGTATGAAAGCACCAAGGGTGTAATTGACTTATTGGTTATCCCATTAACACAAGGAAAAGACAGGATTGGAGCGATAGTTTTAATTCACAATATTACTGAGTTAAGAAATCGAGATAAGGCTCTTATCACTAAAGATGCAACGATTAAAGAAATTCATCATCGGGTTAAAAACAACTTACAGACTGTATCTGCTTTGTTGAGATTACAATCCAGGAGAGTTGTAGACCCAATCGCCAGCTCTGCCCTTGCTGAAGCAGTAAGACGTGTAGCATCAATTGCTCTTGTTCACGAGACCTTATCTAACCAATCAGCAGAAACTGTTGAATTTGATCAAGTATTTGATCAAATAATTAAAAACGCTATTGAATTAAACCCAAGAAAAATACAGGTTAAGAAAGTTGGCAAGTTTGGATCATTTGATTCTAAGGTCGCAACCGCTTTATCTTTAGTTGTTACTGAACTAATTCATAATGCATTAGAGCATGGATTATCTGACTCGGGTGATTTGCTTGAGGTAGAGATAAAAAATGAAGCTGGCCTATATTCAGTTACGGTCTCAGATAATGGCTCAGGTTTGCCAGAAGATTTTGAGATTGAAAAATCATCTAATTTAGGGTTACAGATAGCTAATACACTTACTAAAAATGAGTTAAACGGAAGTATAAAATTATTTAGAAATAAAGAGTTTACAAGTGGTCAAATTATATTTTCTATAAACTAGAAAGTACTTTGGTTCTCAGCCAATCTGGCACGATTTCTAGCTGCTCTACGCTTCATCGCCCGACGCTCGTCCTCGGAAAGCCCACCCCAAACTCCAGCATCTTGTCCACTTTCTAATGCCCAAGCAAGACATGGCTCTTTAACTGGGCATCTTTCACAAATTTTCTTAGCCTCTTCAATTTGAGCTAATGCAGGCCCTGTATTTCCTACCGGGAAGAAAACCTCTGGATCCTCTTCGCGACAAGCAGCTTCATGTCGCCAATCCATACGGCACTCATCTCCTTCAGTAGGTGAATTTGAATTATTGAAAATCAATAATTTATATGGAGTATTCTCTCCTTAATTTAATTAATAAACAAGGATATTTTGATCTAAATTTAAATAATTAATTAATTTTTAGGTAATTATCAGTAAATCAAGTGCCCTCGGCAGGAATCGAACCTGCGCACCCGCCTCCGGAGGGCGGTGCTCTATCCCCTGAGCTACGAGGGCTGAACTCAGCCAACTAGATAAGGTTATCAGTTATGTAATTCACTAAGCGTTAGCTGAAATTTTGATATTGCATACTGATTACACATAAGAGAGAATTACTTCATGAGTCAGACTGGGTACTTTGCAACTGGGTGTTTCTGGGGTGCAGAACGAAGATTTTGGCAGTTAGATGGCGTTATTTCTACATCTGTTGGGTATATGGGTGGGAATAAACCAAATCCTACTTATGAAGAAGTTTGCAGTGGAAAAACTAATCACGCTGAAATTGTTGAGGTAATTTTTGATTCAAACATAATCAATTACGAAAGAATTCTTGCAGAATTCTGGGTTATGCATGATCCAACATCTTTGAATCAACAGGGCGGTGATATTGGAACTCAATACCGTTCTGCAATTTATACAACGACGCCAGAGCATTTAGAATTAGCTATGAATAGTAAATTGATTTATCAAGCAGAACTAACTAAAAATAATTTACCTCAAATAGTCACAGAAATCCTTCCTGCTAAAGGAGTTACATATTGGCTTGCTGAGGAGTACCATCAAAAATATCTAGCTAAAAATCCAAATGGCTATGACTGCCATTCTTCAACTGGTGTTGCTTATCCGCTATTTTCAACGCAAACAAATGAATGAAATAACCTCCGTTAATTCAAACGGTGATTTATATCCGGTAAAGATTGATGAAGAAGAGCTAAAGTCTAGGACAGACCCACTTTCATTTAATGTATTAAGAAAATCTGCAACCGAGAGTGCGTTTTCAGGTGAATATACCGATACTGAAACTATTGGGGTTTATAAATGTAAGGCATGCTTTGCCGAGTTATTTAGGTCCGATAGTAAATTTCACTCTGGCTGTGGATGGCCATCTTTTTATACACCAACAAAGGATGATGCAGTTGAACTACTTGAAGATAGATCATTGTTTCCAAGAATTAGAACTGAAGTTAGATGCGCATCCTGTGGTTCACATCTTGGACATGTTTTTACTGGTGAGGGGTATGCAGTACCAACAGATCAAAGATGGTGTATAAATTCTGTGGCTCTAGTACTTGAGCCTAAAAATTAACTATCAACTGCCCGCCAGCAATACCAAGCAACAACACTTTGAAACCCTTCAAATTTAATACCCTTCTTATCTAACTTGTTTGGGTCAATATCACTTCTTAATTTGTGAATTTTCTCCCAGCCTCTTCTTACTCCTAAATCGCCAACGGGCCAGACATTCAACCTTCCCATATGGAAAATTAAAAACATTTCAGAGGTCCATCTACCGATTCCCCAAATTTTAGTTAACTCTTCGGTAATAAGATGATTTGGCATTTGCTTGAACTTACTGAAATTTACCCGATTGTCTAGCGATGCGATACTTAGTTCAGTTATAGCTCTAACTTTAGCGTTTGAAATTCCTGCAGATCTAAGTAGTTCTGGCTTTAGGGAAAGTATTACCTCAGGCTCTAATTCTTTCTTTACTAGAGCTAGTACACGGTCATTTATCTTTTCGGCAGCTTTTGTAGCTAGCTGTTGCGAGATAATTGATTGCACTAGAGTCTTAAAGTAGGAGTCATTAACTTTAGTTCTTCCAAGATCGCAAAGTTCGGATTTTTCGATTACCCCTGCAAATTTAGGGTCAACTTCGATAATTTTATTTGTAATCTGGCGCATTTTCCTTGCGGTCATCAAATTTACACCTGATTTCATCTCCTAACTGTAAATGAAATGGGTTAGGCTTCATACATGAGCAAAGGCCATGATTGGAAAAAGTTAGCAACTGAATCTCAAGTAGTTGCAGCTGGTCGTCCCGAAAAGAAGCCAGATGGGGCCTTAAATCCTGCAATCGCTTTGAACTCAACTTTCCATGAAGGCGGACCAATTGGCTATGGTCGATATGGAAATGAAGCATGGAGTGCATTAGAAGAAGCAATCTCTGTTCTTGAAGGTGGAAAGACTTTAATTTTTTCATCAGGAATGGCAGCAATCAGCTCTGTATATTCATTACTTCCACAAGGTGCAATCATCGTAGCCGCAGAGAACGGCTATCAAGGCACCACAACAATGCTTAAAAAAATGCATGAAGCAAAGAAACTTGAAGTTAGATTTGTTAATTTACCTAATACAGATGAGGTTTTAAAAGCACTACCAGGTGCGCAGATGCTTTATTTGGAATCTCCAACTAATCCTGCAATTGAAGTTGTTGATCTACCAGTAGTTATTGCTGCAGGTAAAAAAGCGGGCAGCATTGTTGTAGTAGATAGCACGCTGGCAACTCCAATGGTGCAAAATCCATTAGCACTTGGTGCCGATATCGCTTTACATTCTGTGACCAAGTATTTATCCGGCCACAGTGATATTTTACTTGGCTGTGTTGTAACAAATGATGAATCTATATTTGAAAGAGTTGAACAAGCTCGAAGATATGGTGGTGCAATTCCAGGACCATTTGAAGCTTGGATTGCATTAAGAGGTCTACGCACATTCGCACTGCGCATGCAACGCTCACAAGAGAATGCAATGGAGTTAGCAAAGCGGCTAGAGAAAGATCCCAGAGTGTTAAAAGTTAGATACCCAGGTTTAGCCTCAGATCCTTACCATGAGCGCGCAAAGTCATTTATGAAGGGTTTTGGGGCGATGATTTCATTTGAAGTAAAAGCTGATATTGCCCAGATAGATAAAATGTGTAACTCTTCAACTCTAATTACAAATGCGACTTCATTAGGTGGGGTTGAGTCAATTTGGGAGCGACGCCGCAGGTGGGCAACTGAGAGCCATACTATTCCAGAGAATTTAATTCGCTTTTCAGTGGGTATTGAAAATGTTGATGATCTTTGGTCAGATATTCAATCCTGTTTCTTGGCTGCAAAAATAAATTAAATGCCCTTAATTGTTCGAGAAGCGACATTGGGTGATATTCCACAAATTCACCAATACATCAAAGATTTAGCTAAATTTGAAAAGGCGCTAGAAGAAGCTGTATTAACTGAGGAAGATTTAAAGGAATCTTTTTTTACAAACTCACCTCAGGTTTATTGCTTGGTAAGTGAGTTAGACAATGTTGTAACCGGGATTGCAATCTGGCATTTGAATTACTCAACTTGGCTTGGAAAACATGGGATTTACCTTGAGGATCTCTATGTGGACCCAAAATATCGTGGCCAAG
>WLMP01000012.1 GCA_009700155.1 Actinomycetota bacterium | reverse complement strand
TTGCAGCATCCAACATTTCATTAGCCAAGATCAGTGTTAGCTCTACGACATCGCTAGGGCCTGCACCTGATAAAACCTCTAGGGTTTCTCTGATCTCTAGTGAATTACCTACTGTTAGCCCTAGTGGCACATCCATAGCCGTTACTAATGCCCTTGTTTCTACCCCTGCTCGTTTTCCCAAATCCACCATTATCTTCGCCAATGAGCTCGCAACTTTTGGATCACTCATAAATGCACCAGATCCTGTCTTAACATCTAAAACTAGCGCACCGGTTCCTTCAGCAATTTTCTTGCTCATAATTGAAGATGCAATCAGCGGAATTGATTGTACGGTTCCAGTTACATCACGCAGTGCATAAAGTTTCTTATCTGCCGGAGCTAAGCCACTTCCTGCTGCGCAAATTACTGCACCACACTCTTGTAATACTTTTAACATTTCTTGATTAGAAATACTGGCTTTCCAGCCTTTAATTGATTCTAATTTATCTAAAGTTCCACCAGTATGGCCAAGACCTCTACCGGATAGTTGCGGAACAGCTGCTCCGCATGCTGCAACTAAAGGTGCTAAAGGTAGAGTTATTTTGTCACCAACTCCACCAGTTGAGTGCTTATCCACTGTTGGTCTATCAAGCACTGACCAATCCATCTTTTCGCCACTTGCGATCATTGCATCAGTCCATCTAAAAATTTCTCGATTGTTCATGCCGTTTAACAATATTGCCATCAATAAGGCTGACATTTGTTCATCAGCAATTATTCCCTTGGTATAAGCCTCTATGGTCCAATCAATTTGGTCATCGCTTAATTCTTGCTTATCTCTTTTTGCTGAAATAATTTCTACGGCTGTAAATTTCGTACTCATCTACTTAAGATCCTCAGGGCCAAATGCCCAAGGAAGTAAGGTAGAAAATGGTTTTGGACCATCTGGAGTCATAAATAACATTTCGTTCCCACCATGTTCAAATAAAAGTTGCCTACATCTCCCGCAAGGAGATAAAAAATCTCCATTTCCGTCAACACAAACTGTTGCAACTAGTCTTCCGCCACCTGATGCGGTCAAGCTTGAAATTAAGCCACACTCTGCACATAAACCAACACCATAACTCGCATTCTCGCTATTACACCCAACTACTATTCGGCCATCATCTACTAAGGATGCAACTCCAACTTTGAAGTTTGAGTATGGTGCATAGGCATTTTTCATAACATCAATTGCAGCTTTATGTAATTTATCCCAATCAATGTTCATAGTTTATTATCTCGTAAATTAATCTATTTATCTCCACGAGAGTATGGAATTCCACCTGCAGCTGGAGCCCTAACTCGTCCTACCAACCCAGACACTGCAAGAATGGTCGCAA
Source organism: Actinomycetota bacterium (assembly GCA_009700155.1). Classification (GTDB taxonomy): domain Bacteria; phylum Actinomycetota; class Actinomycetes; order Nanopelagicales; family Nanopelagicaceae; genus Nanopelagicus. The sequence goes on along the minus strand of WLMP01000012.1, from coordinate 14,028 downwards.
GGTATGGAATCATAAGTAGGAATTCAGACGGGATTGAAACTCCAATTATTGAAAGGTATCCCTGTAGGTTATTTGCAAATCCGAAGAATAAAGCTGCTGCAATTGCTCCTCTTGGTGTCCATTTACCAAATATCAAACATGCAAGAGCAATAAAGCCTGCACCTGCAGTCATTGATTGGGAGAAGGGTCCGACTGCGCCAACGGTGAAAAATGCACCACCGATACCGGCAATAAAACCAGATATTAAAACATTTTTGAATCTAAGCCTATTTACATTAATACCAACACTATCGGCAGCAATTGGAAGTTCGCCAACCGCTCTTGTTCGTAAGCCCCATCTAGATTTAAAGAGCACAATTTGAATAATGACGATAAAGATATACATTAAATACACAATTATTGTCTGATTAAATAATATTGGCCCAATTATAGGAATTTTAGACAAAATCGGGAGTGGAAAGACTGGAAAGCTTCCGCCCATGTTCCACTTTTCTTCGTAAGGAATTAAAAGTGTAGAATAGAAAAATGTTGTGACTCCAAGGACTAATATATTAATAACAAACCCAATAATAACTTGATCAACCTTAAAGTGGATCGAAAAATAGGCTAATATGAAAGAGACTAGAACGCCTGCTAACGGTGCAGAAATTAGTCCAAAAAAAGTGTTTTGAAAAAGACTCGCAACAACAGCTGCTACAAATGCGGAAAACAATAAGTGCCCTTCAATTGCAATATTTATAACACCAGATTTTTCGCACAATAGTCCAGACATAGATCCAAAAATAAGTGGTACGGAGAGCATTACTCCGCCTTGAAGTAAACCTGTAATAGGTACAAGTTGTCCTGCTGCTGCCCAACTTAAGAAAGCTAAAAATGATCCAACTCCAAATACAAATGCTCCAAGTGTTAGTTTTTTTCTTCGCCTAACCTGACTAATCGATAGCATTAAGCCTATAAAAGCGACAAAAAGAAAAATTAAGGCACCACTTCTAGATGCAATATTCCATTCAGTAAATAGATTCCATTCATCACCTACAATAAAGCCAAAAGTAACAACTTCCTTACGGTCTGAGTTAAAATAAAATAAGTAAGAAAAAACAAGTATAGAAATACTCATAAATACAATACCGTTTTGTTGGCGTCTAAGAGAACTAGTTAGCTTCTTCATTAGCTATTCCAGCCTTTAGCAGTCATTGACTTGGTTTCTAACGATTTACGAATTCTAAATATTTTTTTAACTAAGGCAGGAGCTGCTATAAATAATACGATTAAAGCTTGAATAACTAAAACAATATCTGAGGAGGTTCCCGTACTCGATAGCAATTGTCTACCTCCAGTTTGAAGTGCAGCAAAGAGCAAGGCACCCAAAAATGTACCGAGAGGAGTTGCCTGCCCAAGCAAGGCCACAGTTATTGCGTCAAAGCCAATACTGCCTGCAATTCCATCGGTTAGTGAGTATTCAGTACCAATCAGATGTACCGCACCTCCTAGTCCAGCCAAGCCACCGCAAATAAACATGGTGGCTGTTGTGACATACGGAATTGAAATGCCTGCAGTCTTCGCTGCCTTTGAATTTGCACCCACTGCACGAAACTTAAATCCGATTGTACTTTTATTAAGAATCCACCAAACAAAGATTGTTAAGAGGATTGCAATAACAAAACCAAAATGAAATCTTAAATCATCACCTAAGAGGCGAGGTAATTTTGCACTTTCATTGACCTCAGGGGCGATTGGGTCAATTCGTTCTGGTCTAAGAAATGTTTTGGTCTTAAGTAGCCAAAGTACAAACAATGCTGCAATGTAATTAAGCATGATTGTAACAATCACTTCATGGGCACCAGTTCTTGCTTTTAAAAAGCCAACTAGGCCACCATATAGACCTCCTAAAATTATTCCAGCCAGTAATGCTAAGCTGATATGAAATAGAGGATACAATTCAAAAGTAAACCCAACATATGAAGCACCTATAGCTCCAAAAATAAACTGTCCTTGTGCGCCAATATTGAAAAGACCAGACTTAAATGCCAATGCAACTGCCAGTCCGCTTAGTACAAGTGGAGTTGCAGTCACTAAAGTCTCAGAGAATGGATAAAAACCATTAATTAATCCTGATTCTCTTGCCAAGTTAATATCAAAAATTGAACCTTGAAAAATAGCTAGATAAGAGTTACCTATTTTTACTGCAGCAGCAGAGAGAAAACCTAAGGGATCACCAATTCGACCCATTATCTCTGGGTCTGCAAATACAATTAAAATCCCCCCTATAAAAAAAGCAAAAACAAAAGCTAAAAGTGGAAGTAATACTTGCGCACTAGGAAGTCTGAAAATTTTACTCATGAAGCGATACCAGCCATCATTAATCCTAGTTTTTCGCGAGAAGTTTCTGGCCCGACTACTCCTACAATCTCACCTTTGTAGATAACAGCAATTCTGTCTGCAAGTGCTGCCACTTCATCTAACTCACTACTAATTAAAAGTACTGCACGATTTGAGGCTCTTTCTGCAAGTAAGCGCTCATAAACAAACTCTATTGATCCAACATCTAATCCTCTAGTCGGTTGTGATGCAATTACTAAATCAACCTTTCTGGAAAGTTCACGTGCTAATACAACTTTCTGTTTATTTCCACCTGAGAGTGAGGAGGCACTCTCAAAAATTCCCTGTGCTCTTATATCAAACTCACTTATTAATTTTCTGGCATTATCTTCAATATACCTATGGTTTAGTTGCCCAAATTTAGATACTGGCTCTTGATCATGTACATCCAGGACAAGATTTTCAGCAATACTAAAGCTCGCGATTATTCCGTCAATCTCCCTAGATTCAGGAATAAATGCAACTCCGGAATTAAGGGATGTACTTACATTTTCTCCTAAAATTTCTTTATTGTTAATTTTTATAGATCCTGTAGCATTTAATTCTAGATTAACTATTGCTCTTGCAAGCTCAGATTGTCCATTTCCTTGAACGCCAGCAATTGCTAAAATTTCTCCTGCCTTAATGTCTAGAGATAAATTATCTACAATTTTTCGTCCAGATTCATTATAAATAGATAAATTCTCTATGCTTAAAACAGATGCACCAGGTTCAACGAGTTTCTTAGAAGGGAGTAAATCAACTTGCCTTCCAACCATCAAACTGGCTAACTCTTCTTTTGATGCACTAGGTAGAGCTGTACCAACGACTTTACCTTGCCTAATAATTGTTATTTTATCTGCAACTTCCTTAACTTCGCGGAGCTTGTGTGTAATAAATATGATCGAGGTACCTTTTGCCTTTAGCTTCCTCATAATATTTAGTAGCTCATCAGTTTCCTGTGGTGTTAAAACCGCAGTCGGCTCATCTAAAATCAAAACTTTTGCATCATAAATCAGCGCCCTGATAATTTCAACTCTTTGTTGAATACCAATAGGTAAATTCTCAATTATTTCATCTGGATCTATTTCAAAATTAAACTCTTTTAAAATGTCACTCAACTTATCGCGAGCTTCAGAAAAGCTAAGGAGTCCATTTTTGGAATTTTCATGACCTAATACAATATTCTCTAAAACAGTAAAAATTGGAACAAGCATAAAATGCTGGTGAACCATTCCAATACCAAAACTCAATGCATGAGCAGGATCATTTATTTCTACCTTAGTACCATCGATTAAAATAGAACCAGAATCTGCTTTTACTAATCCATAAACAATATTCATTAACGTTGATTTACCAGCACCGTTCTCACCAAGAATGGCATGGATCTCGCCAGATTCAACCTTTAGATTTATATCATCATTTGCAACTAATGTGCCAAATTTCTTTGTGATGCCAAGTAATTCTATTGACACTGACTTACTCCCTAATAAGGCTAGGTGAGTTAGAAATCTAACTCACCTAGCTATTCTAGAAACTAATTAAAAATTAATTAGTAACAGGTACCCATCCCTTTGCAATTGCATCGGCAAGATCTTTAACCTCTTGTTGAAGTTTTGCAGGGATTTTCTTAGACCATGCTGGAGTAATCACATATGAAACACCCTTATTCTTAAGTGTTCCTACATACTCCTTATTAGTGAATTTTCCATCATGAGCTTCTTTGATAGTTGAAAGCACACCTTCGCTTAGTCCCTTCAAAGCTGAAACTGGAACCACGCTTGCATACTGCTTTCCAGTATCCATTACCCGTGCATCTACCCAAATAACATTGGACTTTTTGGATTGCATGCTGTTGGCAGCTGTGATTGCCTGCATTCCACCTGAGATTGGGAAAATAAAATCAGCACCTTGCTGCTCAAGAGTAATTGATGTTTGACGAGCTTTTGCTGTATCGTCAAAACTTCCAAGGAAAAGTCCATCTTTAGTATCTGTATTCCATCCCAATACCTGGACTTTTTTATTATTTGCAGCGTTGTAATACTCAACTCCGCGAGCGAAACCTTCCATGAAAATAGTTACAGTAGGAAATGGTCTTCCTCCATAAGTTGCAACTTTTCCAGTCTTGCTCATGCCTGCAGCCAAGTAGCCAACTAAAAATGAATTCTCATCAGTTTTAAATGTAATTCCTTTTAGATTAGACCCACCTGAACCTACATCTACCAAAGCAAATTTTACATTTGGATTACTCTTTGCGGCATTTCCAATAGCCTCACCTAAAGCAAAGCCAACTCCAATAATCAAAGTACATTTCTTGTTCAAAAAGTTTTGAATATTTGGTACATACGCAGCTGGTGATGATGCAGGTAAGAACTCAACAGATGATGCAAAACCTCTTTTTCTTGCTTCCAAAGCTCCAGCATATGAAGTTTGGTTAAATGACTTATCGTTAATTCCGCCTGTATCTAAGGCTACGCATACTTTTTGCTTTGTAGCAGCGTTTGCTGTTGGAGCAATCACGATAGTCGATGCTAGTGAAGCTACAGCTACTGCTGCTATTAACTTAAATGAATGTTTCAAAATCCCCCCCTAGGATTAATCCCCAAATTGTTTGGGAAAGTCGTAGGCAGACAGTATCGGGTCTAAGAATAAATTAACTAAATGTCGAATCATTTCTTATCACAATTTGGTTAGAATCACCTCAACTCTAAATTAAGAGTTAAGAGTTATTTGGCTTTAGAAGATGGCTACTTAGATTATCCCAACCGCGTTATATGCCGCCTTAAGTGTTGAAGAGGCCACCTGGTTTGCCCGTTCGGATCCATCCTGCAAAATCTTAATTAAGCCGTCCTTATCAGACATGAGCTCATTGGTCCGGCGTGCAATTGGTTTTAGAGTTTCAATGACAATCTCGGCGACTACAGATTTAAAATCCCCGTAACCTTTTCCAGAGAATTCACTCTCAACTTCCTTAACCGACTTTCCAGATAGCGCTGAATGAATACTTAGTAAATTTGAAATACCAGGCTTTAACTTTTCATCAAACCTTATTTCTTTATCATCATCTGTGACAGAGGATTTAAATTTTTTGAGTATAGCTTCTGGGGTATCAAGAATTTCAATTACACCTGCCATTGAAGTAGCTGATTTACTCATTTTTGCAGTTGGTTCTTGGAGGTCACTAATTTTTGCTAACGACTTTATAATCTGCGCTTGCGGAATATTAAACACCTTCCCAAATTTCTTATTAAATCTCTCTGCAATATCTCTAGTTAGCTCAATGTGTTGCCGTTGATCCTCACCAACTGGAACGAAATCAGGTTGATAAAGAAGAATATCTGCGGCTTGTAAGATTGGATATGTAAACAAGCCCACATTAGTTCTTTCTGCGCCACCTTTTTGAGACTTGTCTTTGAATTGAGTCATCCGACTTGCTTCACCAAATCCAGTAATACATTCAAAGACCCAAGCCAGTTGATTGTGAGCAGGCACTTGTGATTGCACAAATAGCGTTGACTTACCTGGATCAATACCGATTGCAATAAGTTGAGCTGCAGAGAGTAAGGTTCTTTTCTGTAAAAGCTTAGGATCAGTCTCAACTGTTAAAGCATGTAAATCGACTACACAATAGTAAGCATCATTATCATCTTGAAGTGCCACCCATTGCTTAAGTGCGCCTAAATAATTTCCAAGATGAAATGAATCATGGGTCGGTTGAATACCAGATAGAACACGTTTCTTACTCATTACGAGTCATCTCTGGCAAGCAGTACTTGCCCTACTCTTTTGCCATTCATGCTAGTAATTGTAAAGCGTGCACCATTTATTCTTATGACATCATTGACTTGCGCAATTCGCCCTAAGTGATGCATTGCAAAACCACTTAAAGTTTCATATGGACCCTCTGGTAGAGATATACCTGATACTTCTTGTAGCTCTTCCAATGAAATCAAGCCATCTAATTCAATATCGCCGGTTCTTTTCTCAAAAGTTTTATCAGCTTCATGGGGATCATATTCGTCGTGAATCTCACCAATTAAGCATTCCAATAAATCCTCTAGCGTAACTATTCCGTCGGTACCACCGTACTCGTCTAAGACAATAGCAATGTGCTGACGTTTTGTTTGCATCTCCGTTAGGGCAGGTAGAACACCCTTCGTACCAGGTAAGAATAAAATATTTCTTACTAACTCCATAATTGTGATTTGAACATCATCTAGCTTTGGATTTAAAAGGTCGCGAACATGTAAAAATCCGATAACTTCATCGCTACTACCCCGAACTACCGGATAACGTGAATGCGCTAATTCGACCGCAATCTTTCTTGCTTGAGAAATTGGTAATGAAGCATCTAAGAAATCTACTTCAGTTCTGGGCACCATAATTTCATGTATTAAACGATCACTTGCGTTAAATACTTCTTCAACAATATCCCGTTCTTCTTTTGTTAAATCAGCATGTCCACTGACTAGATCCATTAGTTCAACTTCTGAAATTTGATTTCGCTCAGTCTTTGATGTTATACCGAAAATTTTCATGATTAAGTCTGTTGAATGTGAAAGTAGCCAAATAATTGGCCTAAAAACTGTTGCAACTAAATCAATTATTGGTGCGGTAGTCAGTGCAATTACCTCACTCTTGTATAGAGCTAACCGCTTTGGAACTAACTCTCCAAATACTAAAGAAATGTATGCAATTACTAGAGTTATACCAATAATCGATAGAATCTCACTACTTTGTGATGAGATACCAATATTTTCTAACTCTGGAATTACATATTTACCAAGTTGTTCTGCACCTAAAGCGGCAGATAAAAAACCACAAAATGTAATACCAACTTGAACAGATGCTAGGAACCTATTTGGATTTTTTGTTAATTTTAAAACTTTGGCACCACGTTTACCTTTATAGGCAATCTGTTTTACCTGAGATTCGCGCAGTGAGATCAAGGCAATTTCAGCTGCTACAAATATTCCACCCACGGCGATCAGCCCTAAAACGATTAAGATACTTTGAATTACACCTTCGGCCATTACTTAATGATAACTGCGCCGAGCAGTAGAGCGCTAAGTTGAGCGCTTTTTAGGGCAACTTTCCCTAGGGAGTCACTATGTCGTAGCCTTTGACAACTCTCACCACCGTGAGACCTTCATTCAACGGATCGTCGGGTGCGTACCAACCCGGAGGAAGGATAAATAAGTCATGGCATCAGTTGTGTTTTCAAAAGTTTCTCGAATTTATCCAGGCACGACTAAACCAGCTATTGATGGATTAGAACTTACTGTTAATGATGGTGAGCTCTTAGTTTTAGTTGGACCTTCTGGCTCTGGAAAATCTACAGCACTTCGCATGTTGGCTGGTCTTGAGGAGATTGATTCAGGAACAGTTCATATTGGAGATAAAGATGTAACAAGTGTGGCACCAAAAGATAGAGATGTCGCAATGGTTTTTCAATCTTACGCACTTTATCCACATATGTCAGTTGCCGAAAATATGGGTTTCGCATTGAAAATTGCCGGTGTTCCAAAGGAAGAACGCGACCATAGAGTATTAGAGGCCGCAAAACTATTAGATTTAGAAGATTATTTAGATCGTAAGCCAAAAGCACTTTCAGGTGGACAACGCCAGCGAGTTGCAATGGGGCGTGCAATTGTTCGTCAACCTCAAGTCTTCTTAATGGATGAACCTTTATCAAATCTTGATACAAAGCTTAGAATTGCAACTCGTACTCAAATCTCTGCACTACAGCGAAGATTAGGTATTACAACACTATATGTAACTCATGATCAAGGCGAAGCTATGACAATGGGTGATCGTGTAGCAGTACTTAAAGATGGCAAATTACAGCAGGTTGATACTCCAAAAAATATTTATAATAAGCCAGAAAACATCTTTGTTGCAGGTTTTATAGGAACACCTACTATGAACTTTTTAACTTCAAGTGTTAATAGCGGCAAGACAATGCTAGGAACTATTGAAATTCCAGTCCCTACATCTATTTCTACAGTTACGATAGGAATTAGACCAGAGGAATTTATGCCAGCAGCAAATGGTTTTGAGGTTTTAGTTGAGGCAGTTGAAGAGCTCGCCGCTGACTTATTTGTTTACGGAAAACCAATAGATAAATCATTAAAGTTTTCAAATGCTAGTGAGGAGTCAAACAAGATAGTAATTCGCTGGGATCCAAAGACACCGCCAAGGGTTGGTCAGACTGTGACGGTAGGAGTCAATCTAGATGCAATTGACTTGTTTGATCCAACAACTGGTAAACGAATTAATTAGTAGTTATTAAAAAACCCCACTTTAATCAGTGGGGTTTTTTTAGTTAGCTTAAGCCATTGCTTTTTTAAGGTTTTCATCAATTGCTGCTAAAAACTCTTGCGTATTTTGCCAAGGCGCATCTTTACTTATTAAAAGCGCTAAATCTTTAGTCATTTTGCCACTCTCAACGGTTTGAATACAGACTTTTTCTAAAGTTTTTGCAAATTCTGCAACCTTAGGAGTGTTATCAAGTTTTGCACGGTGGGCTAATCCTTGAGTCCATGCAAATATTGAAGCAATCGGGTTTGTTGAAGTTGCTTTACCAGCTTGATGATCACGGTAGTGGCGAGTAACAGTTCCATGAGCAGCCTCTGCCTCTACTGTCTTACCATCTGGCGTCATTAAGACTGATGTCATTAACCCAAGTGAGCCATAACCTTGCGCGACAGTGTCAGATTGAACATCTCCATCATAATTTTTACATGCCCAGATATATCCACCCTCCCAACGCAGAGAGGTTGCAACCATATCGTCAATTAATCTGTGGTCATACTCTAAGTTGTTTTTATCAAACTCAGATTTAAACTCTTTTTCAAAAACCTCTGCGAATATATCCTTAAATCGCCCATCATAAGCTTTAAGAATTGTATTTTTGGTGGATAGAAATACTGGATACTTTCTGATTAATCCATAATTAAATGAAGCTCTAGCAAAATCTCTGATTGAATCATCTAAGTTATACATTGCCATAGCAACACCTGAGGAAGGAAAATCAAATACATTAAATTCCATTGGCTTAGAGCCATCTGTAGGAGTAAATGTAACTGTTAACTTTCCAGGACCTGGAACCTTAAAATCTGTTGCACGATACTGATCACCAAATGCATGACGACCAATCACAATTGGTTTAGTCCAATGTGGAATTAAGCGTGGTACATTTTTAATGATAATTGGCTCACGAAATATAACTCCACCTAAGATGTTGCGGATTGTTCCATTTGGTGACTTCCACATTTTTTTCAATTTAAATTCTTCAACACGAGCTTCGTCTGGTGTAATAGTTGCGCACTTTACGCCAACTCCATGCTTTTGAATTGCATGAGCAGAATCAATAGTTACTTGATCATCAGTCTTATCTCTGTGTTCAATTCCTAAGTCGTAGTACTCAAGATTGACATCAAGATACGGCAGAATCAAAGAGTCCTTGATGAATTGCCAGATAATTCTGGTCATTTCATCGCCATCTAGCTCAACAACTGTACCTTCGACTTTAATCTTGTTCACTTTATGCTCCGCCCTTATAGATCTTTGACATCTGCTTGCTTGCTACGAACTGCTTCAGCTGCAACTTTTAGTGATGAAAGCTCATCACTTGTTAAGTTGGTTTCAATTACTTTAGTAATACCATTTTTTCCAATTTGGGCTTCAACCCCAAGATAAACTCCGGTAATTCCATATTCACCATTAACCCATGCGCAAACTGGCATTACCTCATTAGAGTTTGTAATTACTGCCTTTGCCATTCTAGCGGCGGCGGCAGATGGTGCGTAGTAAGCAGATCCAGTCTTAAGTAAAGCAACAATCTCTGCTCCACCGTTTCGAGTTTTATCTACTAACTCTGAAATTTCTTGCTGAGATAAAACCTCTGATAGCGCTTTTCCATTAACCGTACATTTACTTGGTACAGGAACCATAGTCTCACCATGAGAACCTAGAGTTAAAGTCTTAACTGCTGATATTTCTACATTACATTTTTCTGCAACAAAGTTTGTGAATCTCGCAGTGTCTAACATTCCAGCTTGGCCCATTACCCGGTTATACGGAAATTTAGTGGCAAGTTGAGCTAGCGCGGTCATTTCATCTAGAGGATTAGAAACCACAATAATTACTGCGTTTGGAGAATGCTTAGCAATATTCTCAGCAACTCCTCGAACAATTCCAGCATTAACTCCAATCAAATCCATACGACTCATGCCAGGTTTACGTGGCAGTCCTGCTGTAATAACCACTACATCAGAGTTAGCAGTTTTTTCATATCCACCGCCGTCACTGGTAGTTGTTGCACCAATTAACTTAGTTTCAAAATTTTCTATGGATCTTGATTGATTTATATCTAATGCTAAACCCTCAGATTTTCCTTCAACAATGTCAGTTAAGACTACTGTTTCAAATACATCATATTCTGCAAGTCTAAGTGCGGTAGTTGAACCATAGAATCCAGCTCCAACAACAGTTACTTTTCCAGATCTACTCATTTAATCCTCTCGGGCTATAACCCAATATTACTGATGAAAGCCATTACTGCTAAATCGAGTATTTATCTGGCGTTAGGTAATGAAAGTGCTAAGACAAAGAGCATGATGCAGATCATAATTGGAAGTAAAAGTTCGATATTTCGCTTAACTTTTTGCTGCGTATACCTAGCCAACACAAAGACACTAGCCCCTAATGACAAAATAATTGAGCCAGTTCTAACTGCGCCAGTAACCCCAATAACTAATCCAATAGATACAACTATTAAAGAGAGTCTTCTAATTTGATCTAGTGTGAAACTCTCCCTCATTGGTTAGACAATTCAACTAAATTACTCAAAAGCATTGCACGAGTCATAGGTCCTACTCCGCCTGGCATAGGCGAAAATACTGAAGCCTTATCTGCAACTTTTGGATCAACATCGCCAACTAAACCATTTATAGTTCTTGTAATTCCAACATCAATAACAACTGTTCCAGGCTTAACCATCTCTGGTTTAAGAAAGTGAGCATTTCCGATAGCTGCAATAATTATGTCAGAATCTAAAATCAAATCTGATAAATTCTTAGTAGCAGTGTGGGCTAATGTAACTGTTGCATTAACTGATTTTTGAGAAAGCAAAATTGATAATGGTCTACCCACAGTTGTTCCCCGCCCAATTATTAAAACCCTTGCCCCCAGTAAATTGACTTTGTACTCTCTTAATAAAGAGAGTATTGCTTTTGGCGTACAAGGGATTATTGAATTTTTAGCTAATACTAAATTTCCTAGATTAATTGGATGCAACCCGTCTGCATCTTTTTTTGGATCAATTTGAGCTAACACTTTTTGAACATCAACTGACTTTGGAAGTGGTAATTGAACTATAAAACCTGTGCACTTTGGATTCTTATTCAAATCATTTATGGCATTTATGATCTCATTTTCTGAAGCTGATGAAGGCAAATTAACTTTAATTGAGTTAATGCCAACTTCAGCACAATCTCTATGCTTTCCTTCAACATAAGCAACAGAACCAGGATCATCGCCAACCAGAATTGTGCCAAGGCCTAACACCTTATTTGATTGCTTAATTTCAGTAGCAATCTGATTTTTTAGAATCAGAGCAGATTTTCGACCATCAATTATCATCGCGCTCATATATTAAGCCTACCCTTGCTTTACATTTTTCTTAAATATAAGTGGATATAGATACATAACAAGCATTGTTGAAAAAAGATGAGCTAAAACTACCGCTGAAATGAATAATGGATTAACTCCGACTGGTGACATATTTGCCGATAGCAAAGATCCTGAACTAACAGCAGAGATTAATGCCAAAAATGCCAGTGAAATAAAAATAAATCTAATCTTTAACTGTCTAATACTTTTTGAATCTAATTTAACTTTATTTATATAACTAAGATTTATTAATGCATAAAGAGAGATCAAAACTGTAAAAATGGTTAGCCATGGAAGCTTTTGACTTGGTAGGGCAGCTAAAGCTGGAATTGCAGGAATCTCTTGTAAGTCAAAAATTAATGGAGAGATATTAGTGTCTTTACCTAGTGAGAATCCAGATCCAATTAGATAGCTAAATGTACTAAAGAATAGATTTGGTAAGTACAGAATCTGTAGTACGACTAGCAGGATTCCGCCAAGTATTCCAGGTTGAATAATAATTGAAAGATTTTTTGCAGTTGAAAAATTCAACGCTAGAGATAATGTAAAAACCAACCCACTAACTCCTAATAGTAAGAGAAATGCACTAAATGGTAACTTTATTAAGCTCTCCACTTTGTTAAATGAGGTTGCTATGAATAGCAAAATTGTTAGTGTGATTAATCCTCTAATCCAATCTATCTGGACTTGAGAATTACTTGCTAATAGTGCCAATAGGATGTAAACCAAAAGGTAAATCAAAATAAAATATGATCTACTGATTTTTCTATTCTCAAGAGATTGTGCCACACGGCTAAATCCATTTCTAATTGCAAGCAGGGGGAGAATTGCTGCTCCAATTGGTAAAAATGATAGATAGCCATTTACCTGGTTACTTTCGATGTTAAATGGAGTTAGGTGCGCACCTAGCCAAAGCCATACTGCAGCTCTCATTGGGTCAGATGTTGTGCCATATGTGCTTCCAGCTGTTGCCCAGGCAAATAGAGTAATAAAAGCTAGTGGAAATAGAATAATTAAGATTGACCTAATCACTTGTTGCAACGTTACATAAAGTCGACGTGCAACCATTATTTTCCTATCTGCGATTTATCCATTCAATATCTTGCGCATCAAGTTAGCGGTTTCACTTGGTGTTTTACCAACCGCAACACCGACAGCCTCTAGTGCTTCTTTCTTAGCCGCTGCAGTACCTGATGATCCTGAGACTATGGCGCCAGCATGGCCCATGGTTTTACCTTCAGGTGCTGTAAATCCAGCAACATAACCAACAACCGGCTTAGTTACATACTCTTTAATGAATTGAGCTGCTCTTTCCTCTGCATCTCCGCCAATTTCACCAATCATAACTATTGCCTTAGTTTCAGGATCGTCTTGGAATGCACGAAGACAGTCAATATGAGTAGTACCAATTATTGGATCACCACCTATTCCTACAGCTGTTGTAAAACCAAAATCTCTTAGTTCATACATCATTTGGTAAGTAAGTGTTCCAGATTTAGATACAAGCCCAATCTTTCCTGGACCTGTAATGTCTGATGGAATAATTCCGAGATTTGTTTTACCTGGACTGATAATTCCAGGGCAGTTTGGTCCAAGTATTTGAGTCTTTCCGCTACTTACAGCCTGCGCATAAAACGCAGCTACATCATGCACAGGTATTCCTTCAGTAATAACAACTACAAGCGGCATTTGGGCATCAATTGCATCCATCACCGCAGCTTTAGCAAACTTTGGTGGAACAAAAACTACCGATGCATTCGCACTAGTTGCTTCTATTGCCTCTTTAACTGAATTAAAAACTGGGATTAAAACCCCATCCATATCAGAAGTTTGCCCACCTTTACCGGGAGTTACTCCCCCAACAATCTTTGTTCCAGCTTTAAGCATTCTTTTGGTGTGCTTTGTTCCCTCTGAACCAGTCATTCCTTGCACAATTACTTTGGTGTTTTCATTTACAAAAATAGCCATTATTTTGCCGCCAATTCTGCCGCTTTT
>WLMP01000011.1 GCA_009700155.1 Actinomycetota bacterium | reverse complement strand
GTTTGTTCAGTCAGAGCGCTTTTACAGCCAATAATTTCAAATGATTTAAGCTCTACAAGAATAACAATTAGCAGTAAGAGTAATTTTATTATGTCAGAGTTAGTGAAATTACTTATAAAGTTTGGATACTCTCGATCTGATCTAGTTGAACGAAGAGGTGATTTTGCAGTCCGAGGGGGAATTTTAGATTTATTTCCTGCAGATAAAGAGCACCCAATTCGCATCGACTTTTTTGGCGATGAAATAGATGACCTAAGCTATTTTTCTATTCCTGATCAACGCTCGATTAATAAAATAGAGGGTGAATTAATAATTTATCCATGTCGCGAGTTATTGATTGATGATAATTTAAAACAAAAAGCTAAATCGCTAGGTGATGAGTTTCCAGAAATACGTGAGTTAACCGATAAAGTAGCTGAAGGAATTTATTTTGAGGGCATAGAGTCATTAGCAGCTGGCTTAGTCGAAAACTTTAAAATGCTTTTGGATTACTTACCTAATTCAAGTCAGATCTGGCTAGTAGATGAACCTAGAATTAGTAGCAGGTCAATTGATCTTGTCGAAACAAATAAGGAATTTCTTGAGGCGGCATGGTCAAATATTGGCTGGTCTGAAAGGCAAGAGGTGCAGGCGCCAATTGAATTAAGCAACAAATTAGGTGTGGGCGGTTTTTATCAGCTAATTGATGTTAAAGAACGTGCAGCTATAAAGGGAATTAATCTACGAAGCTTAAATCAATACTCAAGCACTCCAGAAGATTCCATTCTTAGCTTCTTTGAGAACATAGAAAGCTACGGCAGTAAGTATGAGATAGCAATTAACGAGATTAGCGATTGGCAAAAGCAGGGCTTTATAGTGATATTTACAGCATCAGGTACTGGAACCTTAAAAAGATTTAGTGAATTACTAAATTCAGCTGACATAGCTAATCAGATTTATACTAATTTAGATCAACAACCTGAAAAAAACCTTGTTCAATTAATTAAATCAGATATACAGCACGGATTTATCAGTCAGAAATATAAGCTAGTACTAATTTCTGATAAAGATATTTCAGGACAAAAAAGTGCCGATAAAGATTTAGCAAGAATGCCTTCAAAGCGAAGAAAAGCAATCGATCCACTTCAACTAAATGCAGGTGATTATGTAGTGCATGAGCAACATGGAGTAGGGCGTTATCTAGAACTTATTACTAGAACAAGTAACGGGGCTTCGCGCGAATACTTAGTAATTGAGTACGCACCATCAAAGCGTGGGCTACCAGCAGATCGAATATTTGTACCCACAGATACCTTAGAACAGGTTACTAAGTATGTAGGAGGAGAATCTCCATCATTAAATAGAATAGGTGGCACAGATTGGCAAACAAGTAAACGAAAAGCTAGAAAAGCTGTAAAACAAATTGCAGCTGAACTAATTCGATTATATGCAGCCCGAATGAGTTCACCTGGTTTTGCCTTTTCGCCAGATACTACCTGGCAAAAAGAATTAGAAGATAGTTTCCCATTTGTTGAGACTATTGATCAGCAGGCAACAATTGATGAAGTTAAACAAGATATGGAAAAACCTAACCCAATGGATCGTATTGTCTGTGGTGATGTTGGCTATGGTAAAACTGAAATTGCAGTCCGTGCTGCATTTAAGGCTGTACAAGATTCAAAGCAAGTTGCAATCTTGGTACCTACAACGCTTTTAGTACAGCAGCATTTCAAAACATTTTCGGCAAGATATTCAGGATTCCCAATCAAACTTGCTGCACTATCTAGATTCAACACAGCTGCTGAATCAAAAGATATTATTTCTCAACTTAAGTCAGGCATAGTAGATGTAGTAATTGGAACCCACCGGCTACTTTCAAAAGATATTGAGTTTCTTAATTTAGGGTTATTAGTAGTTGATGAAGAGCAAAGGTTTGGAGTTGAACATAAAGAGGAGTTAAAAAAAGCCAGAACTAATGTCGATGTTCTTTCTATGTCTGCTACTCCAATACCGAGAACCCTAGAGATGGCAATTACAGGGATAAGGGAGATGTCTAACATCACGACCCCTCCCGAAGATCGACATCCTGTACTTACATATGTTGGTCCATATGATGATAAACAGGTCGCAGCGGCAATACATCGAGAGTTATTAAGAGATGGACAAGTATTTTATATCCATAACAGAGTAGAGAGTATTGAATTAGTCTCTGAAAAAATTAAATCCCTAATTCCTGGAATTAGAATTGGAATTGCACATGGTCAAATGAACGAAAAAGTTTTAGAAGATGTAATCCTTTCCTTTTGGAATAGAGAGTTTGACTTACTGCTTTGCACAACAATTATTGAAAGTGGTATAGATATTCCTAATGCAAATACATTAATTGTTGACCGGTCAGATCTTTTTGGCTTATCGCAACTTCATCAACTTCGAGGTCGAGTTGGTCGGAGTAGGGAAAGGGCGTATGCGTATTTTTTATATCCAACCGAGCAACCAATATCAGAGTTAGCGCATGATCGCCTTACAACTATTGCTACCAATACTGACTTGGGTGCCGGTATGCAGGTGGCTTTAAAAGATTTAGAGATTAGGGGAGCTGGTAACTTACTTGGTGGGCAACAATCTGGTCATATTGCAGAGGTGGGCTTCGATTTATATATGCGCATGGTGGCTGATGCAGTTGATGAATTCAAGAGTGGATACTTTGAGGATAAACCAAAGAAAATTGAATGCAAGATAGAGCTACCTTTAAATGCTAATTTACCGGTTGAGTATGTAAACTCTGAAAGATTGCGTTTGGACATATATCGTCGACTTGCAGAAGCACAAGATATTGAATCTATATCTGAAATTAAAACTGAACTACTCGATAGATTTGGAGCCATACCTCAAGCAACTGAAGAATTAATGAAGGTTGCAAACCTAAGATTATTTGCTAGATCTTTGGGGATAACAGATATTTCTATTTCTGGAAAGCACTTACGCCTATCACCTGTGAATTTGGCTGAATCAAATCAAGTGAAGTTACTTAGAATTTATCCAGGGTCAATCTATAAACAAGCATCTCAAACCCTCTTAGTTACTAGACCCATAACTGCAAATTGGTTAGATACGGCCAAAGTAGGGAATACTTCAACCCTGGAATGGGTAGATGAAGTTATAAAAAATTTGATCCAGCCCAAAATAGCTAGTGTTCACGATTAGAGATGAGGAAAGTGGTGTTTAAAAAAATTGTAGTAGTGATTACATCACTTTTTATTCTTACTGGCTGTAGCAACATGAGCTCTGGAATAAGTGTTGGTGATCAAACTTTAAAATCTAGTGAGATACAAAGAGCTGTCGATGAAATTTTAGAGGCTCGAAAAACTTTAGCTGATCCCCAAATGCAACTAGTTGATACCCAAAAACTTCTAAGAAATCAGGCTCAGTTCGCTGTTATCACAATTCTATTTAACGAAATTGCTAAAGAGTTAAATATTTCGGTAACACCTTCTGATGTTAATCAACGACGAATAGAGGTTGTTGCTCAAATAGGTGGAGAGGATCGAGTCCCAACAGCGCTGGTGAATTCAAACCTAGCCGAATCATCATTTGATGACTATCTACGGTTGTTAATTATTATAGATATTCTAAACAATAGTCTTATTGCAAATGGTGCTAGTGAAGAGCAAGCAAGCCTAGAAGTTTCTAAACTATTAGTTGTAACTGCAGAAAAGCTAGGAGTAAAAGTAAATCCTAAGTATGGTAAGTGGAATCCAGCATCTGCAGTTATTGAAGATGGCGATGTTACTGGTGGCGCAGTAATTCCAATTCCTTAGATATTGCTATGAGTTCTGAGCTACTTAGACTTCGCGAAGTTATGGATAAACTTCGATCACCTGGCGGATGTCCTTGGGATGCAGAACAAAGCCATTCATCACTTTTAAAATATCTTCTTGAAGAGTCATATGAATTTATTGAAGCCGTAGAAGATAATGATAGAGCTGCTATGCAAGAAGAGTTGGGCGATATTCTGCTTCAAGTCTATTTTCATTCACGAATGGCAGAGGAAGACAAAAGCAACCCATTTACAATTGAAGATGTTGCAAATGGAGTAGTAGAAAAATTAATTAGAAGACACCCTCATGTTTTTAGTGATGTAAAGAGCACAAGTAGCGCTGAGGTTCTTGAAAATTGGGAGGCACAAAAGGCTGTAGAGAAAGGAAGAACTTCTGTTATTGATGGAGTACCACTTGCTCAGCCATCTCTTCCGCTGGCAACTAAGATTCTCTATCGGATCAAAAAGTTAGGCTCTCAACTTCCAGTCAATAAACCAATCTCAATTCCAGATGATATTACTCAAGACCAATTCGGGGAGCTGCTGATTGGACTGATTGCTCAAGCAGTTGAAAAGGATATAGATCCTGATGCGGCGCTTCGTAGTGCTGCCAAGTCACTTATTGAGCGAATTAAAGCTCATGAAGCAAGGTAGAATTAATCTATTAATTTCAAATCTAATTAGTGGGAGATACCTGTGCCGATTATAAAAGAAGTTGCTGCTAGAGAAATATTAGATTCTCGAGGAAATCCAACTGTTGAGGTAGAAGTAAAACTTGATAATGGTTTTATTGGTAGAGCAGCAGTACCAAGTGGTGCATCCACTGGCGCATTCGAAGCAGTAGAACTACGTGATGGCGGTAAAAGGTATTTAGGTAAAGGTGTAGAGATAGCCGTTAAAAATATTAATGAGAAAATTTCTAAAGTAGTAATTGGCTTAAAAGCTGAAGAGCAAAGAGTTTTAGATGAAAAAATGATTTCACTAGATGGTACAAAAAATAAATCAGTACTTGGAGCAAACGCAATTTTGGGTGTTTCACTAGCAACTGCAAGAGCAGCATCGCTTAGTGCAAATCAATCATTATTTAAGTTTCTAGGTGGAAATGAAGCGAAAATTTTGCCAGTTCCAATGATGAATATTCTAAATGGTGGCTCTCACGCAGATACCAATGTAGATATCCAAGAATTTATGGTTGCACCAATCGGGGCCGATACATTTAAAGAATCTTTGCGATGGGGTGCTGAGATTTATCACAGCCTAAAATCTGTCTTAAAGAAAAAGGGATTAGTAACTAGCATTGGCGATGAAGGTGGCTTTGCTCCAAATCTTGCAAGTAATAGAGCAGCACTAGATTTAATCTTAGAAGCAGTTGAAATAGCAGGCTTTAAAGCGGGCTCTGATATAGCACTTGCTATGGATGTTGCTGCAACTGAATTTCATGAAGACGGTTCTTACAATTTTGAGGGTAAGAAATTAACTTCAGATCAAATGATTAGTTATTACAGCGAATTAGTTACTGCTTATCCATTAGTTTCAATTGAAGATCCATTAGATGAAGATGATTGGGCAGGATGGGCAAAACTAACCTCTGAACTAGGCCAAAAAGTTCAAATTGTTGGCGATGACTTATTCGTAACAAATCCAGAGCGTCTACAAAGAGGTATTGATAGCAATACGGCAAATGCATTACTAGTAAAAGTAAATCAAATCGGTAGCTTGACTGAGACTATAGATGCCGTAAACCTTGCGCATAAAAACGGTTTTCGATCAATGATGAGTCATAGATCAGGTGAGACTGAGGACACGACAATTGCAGATCTAGCTGTTGCTTTGAATTGTGGTCAGATCAAAACTGGTGCACCAGCGCGCTCAGAAAGAGTGGCAAAATACAATCAATTACTAAGAATTGAAGAGGAGCTTGGATCTAAAGCTACTTACGCCGGTAAATCAGCTTTCCCAAGGTTTAAGTAAGTAAGAACATGGCCCGCCGTAGATTTATCGCTGCAGGAATTATCGCTAAGTCTCGCAAAGGAATTCAGTCAAACTTAAAAAAACGTGGCTTATCTAATCGGGCTTTAATAGCAGGAATAATTTTATTTGCAGTTGCGGTAACTTTGGCACCACCACTTCAACATTACTTTACGCAAAAAGCTCAAATTAATTCACTTGAGAACCAATTAGCAGATAACCAGGCGATGCTAGATAAGGCTACAAAAGAGTTGTTACTTTGGGATGATCCAGAGTATGTAGCAAGCCAGGCACGGGCACGGCTGTATTTTGTATTTCCTGGAGAGCGGCAATACATTGTTGTTGGTAATGAAGAAATAACTAATAATAATTCAGAACCAAAAGTTTCTGAACAATTACCAGTAGGAATTCCCTGGTATTCAAGATTAATCTCATCCATTACAAGCACAAATGTAAATCAATAAATATGGTAAATCCCGGTAACGAATTTAAAAGGGAAGAACCTACTCAATCTGACTTAGAAATAGTTCAAGCACAGCTTGGTAGAACCCCAAGAGATGTATCTGCTATCGCACACCGTTGCCCATGTGGTGCACCTGATGTAGTAGAAACTCCTCCTCGCCTTGCTGACGGCACCCCATTTCCAACTTTTTATTATGCAACTTGCCCAAAACTAACTGGCGCAATTTCTACTCTTGAAAGTTCAGGAATTATGGCCAAGATGAATGAAAGATTGATAACTGATCCAGAATTAGCTGGCAAATATCAAGCAGCACATATTGATTATGAAGCTGCTCGATGTGCAGTTGCAAGGGAGCTAAATATCGAAGTTCCTGAGATCGAGGGTGTGACTGCAGGTGGCATGCCTGATCGAGTTAAATGCCTTCACTCTTTAGTTGCACATTCATTAGCTGCAGGTGTTGGGGTTAATCCTTTAGGCGATGAAGCGTTAGAAGAGTTAAGTCAATGGTGGCAAAATAAACCATGCAGCGTTATTGATAACCTTATTGAACGGAATAATTAATGAGCCGAGTGGCGGCAATTGATTGTGGTACAAACTCTATTCGCTTACTAATTGCTGATATTAGTAACGGAATCTTCAAGGAAGTCGTAAGAAGTATGGAAGTAGTCAGGTTAGGTCAAGGAGTAGATAAAAGTAAATCTTTTCACCCTGATGCAATTAAGCGAACACTTGATGCAGTTGAAATGTTCAGTGAAGTAATTGCAAGCAAAGGTGTTGAAAGAATTAGATTTTGCGCAACATCTGCAACTCGTGATGCAACAAATCGTAGTTTATTTACTGATGGCGTTAGAGGAATTTTAGGAGTTGAGGTTGAAGTTATCCCTGGTGAAGAAGAGGCAATGCTTTCATTTAATGGCGCCACTAAAGAGCTTATGCAAAGTGATGCGCCATATTTAGTAGTAGATATTGGTGGTGGCTCAACAGAGTTTGTATTCGGAAGTAATAAAGTTGAAAATGCTAAAAGTGTTGATATTGGTTGTGTAAGAATGAGTGAGCGTCACTTTACTTCTCAGCCTACTACTATGGATCAAGTCGCTAGAGCAATAATTGATATCGATAGTGCAATTGCAAAAGCAGCATCAGTTGTACCAATTTCCAATGCTAAAACTTTAGTTGCAGTGGCAGGAACAGCAACAACTGTTGCAGCTGCAGCCCTTGAGTTAAAAGATTATGATCGTCACTTAATTCATTTAGCTAGGATTTCAGCCTATAAGGTTCATAAAGTTTCAGCTATGTTTCAATCAATGAATAAAGATGAGATTGCAAATTTAGGGTATATGCATCCAGGCAGAGTCGATGTGATTACCGCCGGGTCATTAGTACTTTCTCGAGTTATGGCTGCAACTGGCGCAAGTGAGTTTGTTGCTTCTGAGTCAGATATTTTGGATGGAATGGCTTGGTCTCTAATAAATTAAGCGAAGAATGGCTTGGATTTAGAAAGTAAAAAATACGGGTAGATTTACCCCCTGAAGATTCGCCCCTGTAGCCCAATGGCAGAGGCATGCGACTTAAAATCGCACAAGTGTGGGTTCGACCCCCACCGGGGGCACGCTCAATAAATCGAATCTTCAGCAAAGTTTAAGTATCCACTGCCAAGTTTAAATAGCGGCGGGAATCAAGAAAGATTAACATTTGTTCACTACCTAAGGAACTGGCTAAAAATTGTCAGTTACTTCTATAGAAGGAGAAGAATGAAGAGCTCAAACCCTGTACTTGGCAAGGCGTTTAATCAACCTGCAACTATGCAAGTTGATGAATTAGAGCAGAGTTATAACGCTCCAGCAGCCTCATCAATGCGCACAGGTCGCATGACAATGGAAGATGTCGTTGCGAAAACTGGATTTTTATTTGCAGTACTACTAGTCGTTGGTGCATTTGCATGGACAGCAAATCTTGGAACGGGTGCACTTCTACTTGGATTTTTAGGTGGCTTTGTATTAGCAATGATTATTAGCTTTAGTAAGAGTATTAAGCCAGGCTTAGTAGTTACTTATGCTGCCTTTCAAGGATTAGCACTTGGAACACTAAGTAGCTATTACGAAAGTTTCTACCCTGGAATTGTTAGCCAAGCAGTAATTGGAACAATGGCAGCATTTACCGGCGTATTGATTATGTATCGCAATGGCACACTTCGCGCTACTCCTCAATTTACTCGCGCATTAATTGGTGCTGCGATTGGCTACTTTATTCTTGCAATTGTTTCTCTAATCTCATCATTCTTCGGAGTAGGACAGGGATACGGCTTCTACGGGGTTTCAGGATTAGGTTTGCTGTTAGCAGTAGCTGGTGTTGCATTAGCAAGCCTGTTCTTAGTACTTGATTTTGATCAAATTCAAAAAGGTGTTGCAGCAGGAGCTCCAGAAAAGGAATCTTGGCGTGCAGGTTTTGGATTGATGGTCACAATTGTTTGGTTGTATCTAGAGATACTTCGTTTAATTTCAATTCTACGTCGTCAATAAGTTAAAACTACTAACAGGAGCTATGATAAATCATAGCTCCTGTTTATTTTTGTCTGGAATTAAATCATTGTTTAGGTGTGAAGCCCGAGTCTCTGGCAGTGCTGCTGATAAAACAAGTGCTATTAACCAGATACCTGATGAGAACAAGAAAGCTGCCTGATAACTAAAGTAATCAGTTAATAGTCCTACCAAGATCGGTCCAACTATCATTCCGGCATCACCTGCCATTTGCCATGCTGCAATTACCTGTCCACCACGGCCTTTAATAATGTCACCAACCACACTTCCTGGCGCTGTTCCAACATACGCACTTCCTAGTCCAAAAAGTGCCATGGAGATAAAGTACAAAGTTGCATTAGTTGTAAATGAAAGCATAAGTATTCCAAACATTACAAAAATTCCACCAAGCAAAAGCGCTGCTTTTCTTCCCTTTACATCAGAGTATTTACCCGCATTTAACATAAACAATCCTTGAATTAGTGCACTTAAGGTTAAACCAATACCAGCAATTAATGCTGTGGAGTTAAGTTTTTCGGTTACGAACAACGGTAAAATTGATGAACGCAATCCAAATAAAATCCAGTTGTTTATAAAAGCAAGAATTAATGCAATTTGGTAAGGGCGCAGTTTTAAAGCCTGCTTTAATGTTGTTTGTCCTATCTGATCGGTGGGTAGATCTATTTTCTTTCCTAATTTCTTTTCACTTAAGAAAAACAGGGCGGTAACTGCTGCCATTGCTAGTGTGATTGAGTAGACAAAGAATGGAGCACGAAGTGAGATGCTAGCCAGGATTCCACCAAATGCCGGTCCTGATATTCCACCTAATAAGAATCCGCCGTTGTATAGCGATTGCGCTCTTGCACGGTAGTCATCACTTACTGATCGCATAAGTAGTGAACCAGCTGAGACTGAAAACATTGAAGAGCCAAGGCCTCCCAATGATCTAAAAATTAGTAATTGACTGTAACTCTGCGATAGCGCAGTTAGTAGTGTGAAAAAAGAGACCATAAATAAGCCAAAGCCAAGTACAGCGCGCTCACCAAACTTATCAACTAAGCGTCCTGATACTAGTCCTGAAGCAAATCTAACAATTGCGAAACAAGAAATGATCAAACCAATAGCAGTCTTACTAACTCCAAAGGATGCCGCAAAGATCGGAATTGCAGGGATGATCAAACCAAAACCAACTGCAACTAAAAATGAAACTGTTGAAAGTATCGCAACCTCTCTCGGTAGTTGCGCGAATGGATTTTTACTTACTTTACTCAATATTCTTTAACCTACTGCCTCACCAGCAGCCTCTGTTTTTGCAGCATGGTGGTCTGTGCTGCTTTGCAATGGTTTTTCCTTTAAAAAGAAAGCCAAGATGAAGCCAATGAATGTAACAGGAGCTGCGGCAAAAAATACAACTTGAAAAGTTTGAGTAAAACTGTGCAAAACCGTATCTCTAATTGCAGGCGGTAAAGTGATAATCATTGAAGTGTTTGTAGTCAACACTTCAAGTTTTGTTGAATCAAATCCTTCAACTGCTTTTGGATTGGTTTGACTTAGCGTCGCAAAATTCTCCTGAAGATAATACGCAACTCTATTGCTTAAAATTGTTCCAAATATTGCAGTACCAAATGCACCGCCTAGTGATCTAAAGAATGTATTTGATGATGTTGCTATTCCCATGTCTTGGAAATCTACTGAGTTTTGTAAGGCGATAACTATTGTTTGCATTGATAAACCTAAGCCGGCGCCAATTAAAATCGAGTAAATTGAAAGTACTCCAAATGAGGTATTCTCATTTAGAGTTGACATTAAAATTAGACCAAAAGTCATTATTCCTGCACCGATAATTGGAAATATCTTGTACTTGCCAGTTGAAGAAATTTTCTTGCCGCTAAAAATTGACATGGAAACAATACCAAGCATTAACGGAATCAACTTTAAACCAGCTTCTGTTGCAGAATTTCCTTTTACAACCTGTAAATACAAGGGCAGCATTACTATTGCACCGAACATGCCAGCTCCAATTATAAAAGCTAATGCTGAAGTTAAAGAAAAAGTATGATTCCTGAATAACCTAAGTGGTAAAATTGGCTCTGCCGCGCGCTGCTCTTGCCAAAGAAATATAACGGTAAGTAGCAAGCCACCACTCAATACACTTAGTGTCATAGGAGCAGTCCATCCATTTTCTGGCCCATAGACTGAAACCGCAAGCAAAACTGAGCTAACTGCTAACACAAGTAGGAGGGCTCCAAAGTAGTCAATTTTATGTTCACGCTTAACTTTTGGAATATGTAGAACAGCTGAAGTAATTATTAATGCCAAGATTCCAAACGGTAGATTTATATAAAAAATCCAACGCCAGCCAGAAATTCCTAGTATTGTGGAGTTATCTGAAAAGAATCCACCAAGTAATGGTCCTGCAACTGAGGACAATCCCCAAACTGCCCCAAAGTAACCTTGATATTTCCCTCGCTCTCTAGGTGCGACGATATCTCCAATGATCACAAAAGTAAGTGCCATTAAACCTCCAGCACCTAAACCCTGTAAGGCACGCGTAAAAATCAACTGAGTCATATTTTGTGACGCACCAGCCAAAAATGATCCAATTAAAAATGTAATAATTGCAAACTGAAATACTGGTCGTCTTCCGTATAAATCAGATATTTTTCCATACAAAGGTGTAGATGCAGTTGATGTTAAAAGGTATGCAGTTATCACCCAAGTGTAATGATTCAATCCATTAAACTCTTCTACAATATTTTTAAGTGCAGTCGAAACAATTGTTTGATCTAGTGCTGCAAGGAGCATTCCAGTCATAAGCCCACTTAGTACAATCAATATTTCTCGGTGGGTAAGTGGCCTATTTTTTTGATCAATTGAATTTGATTTATTTTTAGCACTTCTCATCTACTTTTCCTCGCCTCTACCGTTGTTTTAACTCGAATTAACGAATTCTTTGTAAGAGGAATAGTTTACCTCTATTTCTTGTTAAGATGACACCATGAAAACAATCATCGCAGAAGACCTTCACAAGAGCTATAACAAGGGTTCTGTCAAAGCATTAGATGGTTTAAACCTTGATGTTGAAGAAGGTACTGTTTTAGGAGTACTTGGGCCTAATGGCGCTGGTAAAACCACAACAGTAAGAGTTCTAGCAACATTACTTATGCCAGATTCAGGGCGAGCAACTGTAGCTGGAATTGATGTTCTAAAAAATCCCGATGAGGTTAGAAAGATTATTGGCTTATCAGGTCAATATGCTGCTGTTGATGAGACTTTAACAGGCTGGGATAACTTAATCATGTTTGGGCGGCTTTATCACTTGTCAGCAAAACAAGCTAAGGAACGTGCTGTTGAATTACTAGAACAATTCTCGCTAACTGATTCTGCAAAAAGACCAATTAGAACTTACTCCGGCGGAATGCGTCGTAGATTAGATTTAGCTGCTTCATTGATAGTTAAGCCAAAAGTATTGTTTTTAGATGAACCAACAACTGGATTAGATCCACGTGGTCGCCAAGATATGTGGGGCGTCATTAATGAATTAGTTAAAGGTGGCGTAACTTTATTGCTCACAACTCAATATCTAGAAGAAGCTGATCATTTAGCTGACGAGATTGCAGTTATTGATCATGGAAGAGTTATTGCCCGAGGAACTTCAGATACTCTTAAAAAACAGGTAGGTGGCGAACGCCTTGAGATAGTAGTTGAAAATCAACACATGGCTGCAACCAGAGAGATAGTGGCAAAGGTTAGCGGTGGTGCAATAAATGTTGATGAAGGATTGCGACAGATTTCAGCCCCAGTAACAACTGGTAG
The DNA here is from genome assembly GCA_009700155.1 of Actinomycetota bacterium. GTDB lineage: Bacteria > Actinomycetota > Actinomycetes > Nanopelagicales > Nanopelagicaceae > Nanopelagicus. The sequence goes on along the minus strand of WLMP01000011.1, from coordinate 4,748 downwards.
TAAAGCGCTAATTGAAGCTGCAAAATTACTTGATGAAAAAGGAATTCACCCATTAGATATTGGGCTAAAGCGCCCATCATTAGATGATGTGTTTCTTTCTTTGACTGGACATGTTGCGGAAGAGAAAAAGGATGAAGATTTAGCTAGCACAGGTAAGAAAAGGGGTAGATAATGAATGCAATCTCAGATGCTCTAATTATTACCAAGCGGCAGTTGCTACAACTAGCACGAGTTCCAGAGTTAATTCTGTTTTCAATAATTCAGCCAATTATGTTTGTTCTTTTGTTTAGATATGTATTTGGTGGATCAATTGATACTGGGCAACCAGGTGGTTATGTCCAATTACTGATGCCTGGAATATTTGTACAAACAGTGGCTTTTACCTTAGCTGGCACAGCAGTTGGCTTAACTGCTGATATGCAAAAGGGATTGATTTCAAGATTTAGATCACTGCCAATTTCAAGATCTGCTGTCGTCTTTGGTAGAACACTTGGCGATGGCGCACTAAATGTGGTTGTTCTTTTAGCTATGGGAATTACTGGATATGTAGTTGGATGGCGGCCAACTTCAGGATTACTAAGTGTAACTTTAGGTTTTGTTTTCCTTTTGGTTTTTGGCTTTGCAATGTCATGGATAGGCGTCTTAATTGGTTTATCAGTAAGAGAAGAAAGAGTTGCAACAAATGCAACATTTATTGCCGTCTTTCCGTTAACTTTCCTATCTAATGCTTTTGCACCAACAACTGGAATGCCAAGACCATTGCAATATATTGCTGAATGGAATCCTGTTTCAACCATGGTCGCAGGTTGTCGTGAGTTATTCGGCTTAAAAAATGAGTTTGGCGCAACTGCCGGATCATTCCCAAGTGATAATCCATTACTAATGTCAGTGATTTATATGATTTTAATTATGGCAGTCTTTATTCCGCTAAGCGTTAGAAAGTACAACCGCGTTAGTAAGTAATTGTTTAGATAAAAGGTTGTGCCTCTAAGATTGCTACTGCAATCTGTTTACCATTTGGTGCGGTGTAATTAACAGTTTCGCCAACTTTTGCTCCAAGCACAGTACTGCCAAGTGGAGATTTTTCAGAGTAGACATCAATATCACCACTTGCAATTTCTCTAGAACCTAGTAAAAACTTTAATTCATCTCCTGCAATATCAACAGTAATAAGCATGCCAAGTCCAACTACTCCAGATTCACTAGCTGGTGGCACTCCAATGTGGGCATGCTCCAACATATGCTTTAGTTGGCGAATTCGTCCTTCAATTTTTCCTTGCTCTTCTCTAGCTGCGTGGTAACCACCATTCTCTTTTAAATCTCCCTCAGCTCTAGCGGTTTCAATTTTTTTAATAATTTCTGCGCGAAGTGGACCCTCTAAATCAGCAAGCTCTGATTTAAGGCGATCGGCTGCTTCTTGGGTAAGCCAGGTTTGAGTTGGTTGGTTCATAAGAGGAGAAAGGCTACTGGCAACTGGCAATTCCTGCATTTACCGCAGGTAATCGAGTGGAGATCTCAACGGTGCGCTGGTTTTCACCTATCGCCAATGAACTTGCTGGCATCAGATCCACCACCTCACCCACCGTGTTCTTATCAATATCCTTTGCCACAAGTGAACAGCTATGTTCGATGGTGGTATCTCTTACTAAAATTTTGTATGTAATTGATATTTTTTGATCACTCACAACTTTAAATGAGATTAAGGTTGATCTGATATCTGGGTTTGCAAAGTTTGTGCCACTCCAAATAAACCAGGATAAAACCAGAAAAAGTGAAAAGAGTGTGATCCAGATCCGATTTTTACCAGCAGACTTAATCCCGTAGCGCTCGCGCAGCCTTGGATCACTCGATACTTTGGGATGAGTCACATGCTAAGTGTAGAACCAATTGGCAATGCTTAAGTAGGCTTAGCATATTAATTAGATAGGAGCGGCAATGGAGGACGAGGCTGGAAATTTCGATATGGGGGTTGCTGGCTCTCTAACCATGATTCTTCTGAGCTTAGCTATGGTATTTCTCATGGTGAGTTTCTATCGCAGATATAAGCGGTTACTAGATCGTAAGGATCAAGAGTAGTTTTTAATTTTATGAAAAAACTAGCTAAGCAGTTCGTATTTACCGTAGCTTGGCTACTTTTGATCTACACCGGATTTGAACTTGGGGTTTGGCAATTAAATAAGGCTCAGAACTTAAGTGCTTCAACTGCGCCAGTTGCTGATCAACCCGTAATTGAATTATCTAAAGTTTCATCTGCTGGCCTAAATATTCCACTTAAAGCAGTTAACCGAATTGTCTCTGCATCTGGTGAATACTCAGATAAATACATAGCCAGAGATCAAAAACTAGTTGATGAAAAGATTGTTGATTTGGATGTTAGATTATTAGATCTTGATACTGGTCACTCAGTGCTTATAGTCCGCGGCTTAGCTAGTGAACCACTAACTGAGATTTCATCAAATGTTGAAGTAGTCGGCCGGCTCTATCCAAGGCAAAATGTTGATCGAGCATTTCCAAAACCAGGTGAGTTATCTAGAATCGATCCAGCACTTGTTGTAAGTGAGCAGACCCCATTTCTATACGATGGATATATTGTTTTAAAAAGTGAAAAATTATCACCACAGATAGATACCCAATTTTCTCCAATCCCATCACCGCAAATTTCACAGCGGATTACAACTTTTTACTGGCAACACATCTCATATGTAGTGGTCTGGTGGTTTATGGCAGTACTACTCTTAATCGCACCACTATTTCCGCAGTTTAGAAAACCAAAGACAACTAAGGTAGGTAATAAAAAATGAGTGGAGTAATTTTCAGATTTAGAGTAATGGCTATCTGGGCTGGGGTTATGTCGCTGCTACTTTGGTTTGGTTACATGCCAGCTAAATACTTAGTTGCATCAGAAACTTTTTATGAGAGTTTTATCTGGATTCCAATTGTGCACGGCTTTACCTACCCAATTTACCTACTGGCTGCACTTCACCTTGCTATTGCTCAACGAAGGTCGCTGATCTCAACTGCACTCTTTCTACTAGCTGGCACCCTGCCGGTAGCCTCCTTTTGGATCGAACGTCAGGTTAAAAACGGCTCTAGGTAATTACTCTTTATCTAAACTTAACCTTTAAACCTTGCGTGTCTGCACCAAATTTTAAGCTCGATAATTTACCTTTAATCTACTTCCCAATCCGAGCACAATTAAACAGATTGCGATGATAGAAATTGGCTAGCGAATCTATTGTCTTAAAGTCAGTATCTAATCAGCCAAACCCTGCTCGAATCACATATGTTTTAGACACCAGTGTCCTACTTGCAGATCCAGTAGCCCTAACCAGATTTGCCGAACACGAAGTAATAATTCCAATTACTGTAGTTGGTGAGTTAGAGATCAAGCGCGATCATCCAGAGCTTGGTTACTTTGCTAGAGCAGCTCTTAGAACTTTAGATGATCTTAGAATTAAAAGTGGCAGATTAGATCAAGCAGTAAAACTAAATGATGATGGTGGTTCATTATCAGTTGAACTAAACCACTCTGACCTTTCAACTCTACCTACAGGATTTTTACGAGATGGATCAAATGATTCAAGAATTTTAGCAATTGCAAAAAACCTAATGGCAGATGGTCGTAGAGTTGTATTGGTAACAAAAGATCTACCACTTAGAGTAAAAGCCTCCTCAGTTGGAGTTGAGGCAGAGGAGTATCGAGCTGAATTAGCTAGCACCAGCGGCTGGAGCGGCATGGTTGAGGAGAGTGTAGGTTCAACAATTATTGATTCACTTTATGAATCAGAAAAAATTGTAAATGAGCTAGGCAAAAAATATCCCTGCCATACTGGAGTGGTCTTACACTCCGAAAAAGGCAGTGCACTGGCACGGGTAACTGCTGACAAAAAATTGCAATTAGTTCGAGGAGATAGATCAGCTTTTGGTTTACATGGCAGAAGTGCTGAGCAGCGAGTGGCATTAGATATTTTGTTAGATCCTGAGGTTGGAATAGTTTCCTTAGGGGGAAGAGCTGGAACTGGAAAAAGTGCACTGGCCTTATCTGCTGGCTTAGAGGCGGTATTAGAAAAGCGCTTACATAAAAAAGTGGTTATCTTCCGCCCGCTTTATGCAGTAGGTGGGCAAGAGCTTGGATATCTGCCAGGAACTGAGAATGAAAAGATGTCACCATGGGCACAGGCAGTCTTTGACACATTAGGGGCCCTAGTAAGTCAGCAGGTCTTAGATGAGGTTGTAGAGCGGGGCTTAATTGAGGTCCTACCGCTAACTCATATTCGAGGTCGCTCTTTGCATGACTCCTTTGTCATAGTAGATGAGGCCCAATCCTTAGAGCGAGGTGTACTCCTAACGGTGCTCTCTAGAATTGGCCAGGGCTCTCGGGTAGTACTAACCCATGACATCGCCCAGCGGGATAATTTGCGGGTCGGCCGCCATGACGGTGTAGTTGCAGTAGTTGAATCCTTAAAGGGGCATCCATTATTTGCCCATATCACCCTGACCCGAAGCGAGAGATCCCAGATTGCAGCCTTAGTTACAGAGATGCTAGAGGAGCCAATTAACTTCACCAGCTAGGTAAATACCTACGCAAAGACATAACGGATAAATCGGACTTTATCCTTTCTGACCTGCAGTTTTGCATATGCAAAAACCTGTGAATATAAACATAATCGCGCCACACGCTTCTATAAAGTTGCCCCTCAAACACCTGGCTGGCACTCTGCACTTGTCCAAAGTGGGCGATTGCAACC
>WLMP01000102.1 GCA_009700155.1 Actinomycetota bacterium | reverse complement strand
CTTGAAGTGGATTTTGTGTTCGTTGTGGAAATAACGAGCCTGGTATTGCCGCAATTCCAAGTAATAACAATAAAAATAGCGCAGTTCTCATGCTTGTAAGTTGACGCCAGCACCATCTAAGGAAAGATCTATTGTCTAATACTGTAGTCATTAAATTACCGGTATAAACCCAGATATTAAATCTCTTAAGGAATTCATTATTTGATCCCAGAGATTACTTACCTGCAATAAGCCAATTAAAATCAAAAGACTTCCACCAATCTTTGTTACCAAATTACCATTGCGCGCTATTAGCTTTCTAAATGGTTCAGCTTTATCTAAAAGTAGGCCCATTAAAATAAAAGGAAAACCCAGCCCTACACAATAAGCTGCTGAAAGTATTGCTCCGCGCTGTGCAGTTGCACTTTCAAAAGCTAAAACTTGCACTGCGCCCAGTGTTGGACCGATACAGGGAGTCCAGCCGATACCAAAAGCAAATCCAATAAAAGGCGCAAAAATTAATCCGGTTCTAGTCTTAATATTTGGCTTGTAACTTCTATAAAATTTCTCGCTAAATAAGAATATAACTCCTAAAAACATTGTAATTAAGCCTAAAATAATTGAAAGTAATCTAGAATTTTGCGATATAAGTGAGCCAAGTTTTCCAAATAGTAATCCGTAGGAAACAAATAAAACTGTAAAGCCGGAAACAAAAAGTATGGAGCCGAGCAAAACCCTTCCTCTACTTTTTACCTCAGCCATTCCAGTTGCATATGAAAGATACCCTGGTACAAGTGGTATTACGCATGGTGAAAAGAAAGAAACAATGCCGGCTAATGCTGCTATGGCCATAGCAACTAAAAGGTTGCCATCAAAAATCTGATTAATAAATAGCTCACGCATCTGCTAACACCCTGTCTAACATTTTTCTTAAACCAGCAACAGTTACCTCACCACTTATTCGGACTGCTACTTTGCCGTTTTTATCAATAATTAAAGTAGTTGGGATTGCATTTGGAATTAATGATCCACTAAAACCGAGTAAAACTGAATCATCTATAAAAGTTGGATAAGTTAGTTTAAAGTTTTCATAAAATGCTCTAGCTGAAGAGAGGTTGTCTCTAGTTAGTATTCCAGCAAATTGCACTTCAGGATATTGAATTGAAAAATCCTGTAAAACAGGAGCTTCAGCTCTGCAAGGAGCACACCATGATGCCCAAACATTTATTACTGTAACTCTATTCGAATCCAGTGTAATTTCATCGGAGTATAAAGTTGGTCCAGAAATTGTTGGAGCCATTTTTCTATCCTTTTTTTCAAGGTAAAGTGCTACTCCATTGCCAGAAACAAACGCATTCTCACTTTGAATTACTGAACCAGTACTTGCGCATCCAGTTAATAACGTAAGCGCTAAAAAAATAGATATGTATTTCATTATTTTTTCGGTAGTAAATGTTTTGCAGGTTCAGAATATGACACCGATGTAATCATTCCCTCATTATCTAATTCAAAAGAGGTTACAGATGCCAAAGTACACTCACGCTTTCTTGGATCATGTAGAAGCCGGCGACCTTCAATTGCTGACCTTAAAATCCAAATCGGAAGCTGATGCGATACGCAGATTGCATCCTTACCTCCTGCTGCATCTCTTGCGGTAAAAAGTGCTTTGAGCATTCTGCTAATTAATTCTTCGTATGGCTCACCCCATGATGGACGCCATGGATTCCATAAATGCCGCCAGGCTTTTGGATGGCGAAGGACACCACTTCCTAATTCAAATTTTTCTCCTTCAAAAACATTTCGGGCTTCGATTAAATTTGAATCACTAGTTAGATTTAATTTGTGCTTTGAAATTATGGGCGCAACAGTTTCTTGTGCTCGCTGTAATGGTGATGAGTGAATCGCTCCTAAATTTAATGATGTAGACCATTCAGCAACTGTTTTTGCCATTTGTTGTCCACGATCACTTAACCGCCAGCCAGGTTGTAGCCCATAGAGAATTTTCTCCGGATTATGAACTTCTCCATGTCTGACGAAGTGAATAGTTTGAGCCATGACATAAGCATAAAGCAGAAGATTTAAGGCTGGTTCGCTATGGTAGTGATATGGCGCTCACAGAAAAGAGAGTTGCGTTTTTTGATGTAGATAACACCCTATTAAAAGGGTCGACCCTGTTTTTTCTTGGACGGGGTATGTATCAGCGAGGATTTTTCACGAAAAAAGATATCTCAGCATTTGTACTGGCAAACTTAAGATATCGATTAACTGGCAAAGAAAATAAAGATGAAATAGTTAGATTTCAAAACGCTGCCTGTGAATTTATTAAAGGGCATGATGTAGTTGAAATAGAAAAAATTGGACAAGAAATATATGAAGAGTATGTATCTCCGGCAATTTGGCAGGGAACTGTTGAAATTGCTAACGAACATCTTTCAAAAAATGAGGAGGTTTGGCTAGTTACAGCAACACCGCTTGATATGGCTAATTTAATGGCAAAGCGTCTTGGCTTTACTGGTGCATTAGGAACAAAAGCAGAAATTAAAGATGGTATCTATACCGGTAAAATGATAGGAAATTTACTTCATGGCAGAGAGAAAGCTTCAGCTATTCAGGAATTAGCAAAACAAGGTGGGTTTAACTTAAAAAATTGTTATGCGTACTCGGATTCTCATCACGATATTCCTCTTTTAGAGTCAGTTGGTAACCCTAGAGCAATTAACCCTGATGCTCTCTTGGAGATACGTGCTTACCGTGATAACTGGCCTGTTTATGATTTTAGACGAGCACGTAAATTTAAGAAGTTAATTGGGCCCACCGCTGGCAGAATTGCGGCCTTTATGTCTCTAATTTCGCCAAGAAGGCTGAGAGGTAAATAGAGCATAGAAAACCCGAGTAAAGTAGGCCAGTTATGTCAAAGATTGCTATTACATTCGCTGATGAGCTTCGGGCGCGTTCGGATGAAGATTTAGCTGCACTATTTAAATTTCGGCCAGATTTAGTTACGCCTGTTCCAAATGATTTCACTTCCCTTGCTGCTCGAGCTACATCTACACCATCTCTTGTAAGAGCTTTGGATTCTCTTAACCTATGGCACTACCAAATTATTGAAGCTGCTTGTGTATTAGCTGAACCATTTAAAAAATCTGAAATTGTAAGTATCACTAGCCAGGAAAGTAACTTTGCTTTAGATTATTTATGG
>WLMP01000101.1 GCA_009700155.1 Actinomycetota bacterium | reverse complement strand
TTGAGTTAATTGATAACCAGGTTTCTAAGAAATTATCTGGTAAAGGAAATGGTCCAATTGCAGCTTTTGTAGCAATTGTTAATAGCCATGAACCAAAATTAAATCTTCGAGTTCTAGATTATTACGAGCACGCACTCTCAGCTGGTGGGGATGCAAAAGCTGCTGCCTACTTAGAGTGTGAGATCGCAGGTAAGGTTTACTGGGGAGTGGGAATTGATCCCAGCACCACCACCGCTGCGCTTAAAGCAGTTATCTCCTCGATCAATCGTGCAGTTCGCTAACTAACTCTGACCTACCCCTCTAGTAACTTAGGGGGTATGCCGGTTTATCGTGATCTTGCAATTGTCTTGCGCACCCAAAAGTTAGGGGAGGCAGATCGCATAATTACCCTATTTACTAAAGAGCATGGCCGAATTAAGGCGGTGGCTAAGGGAGTGCGAAAAACTAAATCTAGATTTGGTGCCAGATTAGAGCCAGCAAGTTATGTTGATTTACAACTTTATACCGGTCGAACCTTTGACACTATTACTCAAGTGGTAAGTATTGAAAATTATGGTGATGTGCTCTCTAGTGATTACCAAAGTTGGACGGTTACAAATGCCATATTAGAAGCAGCTGAGCGATTTACAACTGCCGAACATGAACCAGCTTTGCAACAGTACTTACTAGTTGCCGGCTCACTTAAAGCGCTAGCGCAGGGTAAATATGATCCATCCTTAATTTTAGATGCCTACCTTTTAAGATCATTAGCGGTTGCCGGTTATGCCCCATCATTAACTATTTGTTCCAGATGTGATGCCCCTGGCCCACATAAGTTTTTCTCACTTCAAGGTGGTGGCAGTGTGTGTTTAACCTGTAAGCCAGCTGCTTGTGCCAGCCCAAGTTCTGCCACATTAGAATTAATGGCTAATCTATTAACTGGTGATTGGGAAAAGGCAGCAATGAGTGAGGCAAAAAATCGCAACGAGGCATCAGGTTTAGTTGCAGCATATTTACAATGGCATTTAGAGCGGGGATTGCGCTCGCTGCCATTAGTTGAGCGGGTAAGTCGTGGCTAGAGTTGTAGTTAAAGCTGCAAGTGAGCGTAAGGTAAAAAGCAAGAGTAAAAAAGTATCTAGTAAAAAAGTTATTAAATCACCAACGCCTCATCGCAGCTCAATTAGGCCACCAAAATTAGATCCAAAACAAATTCCTAATCATGTGGCGATAGTTATGGATGGTAATGGTAGATGGGCAAAGCAGCGAGGACTTTCGCGAACAGCAGGACATGAGGCAGGTGAACTTGCATTAGTTGATATTGTGCATGGTGCGATTGAAATTGGAGTTAAAGAGTTAAGTGTTTATGCATTCTCAACTGAAAATTGGCGCAGATCTCCCGAAGAGGTTAAATTCTTAATGGGATTTAATCGGCAGGTAATTCATGACCGCCGGGATGAGTTAAATGATTTAGGGGTAAAGATTCGCTGGGTAGGAAGAGAAAAAAAACTTTGGTCAAGTGTTATTAGTGAATTAAATCAAGCTCAAGCTCTGACTAAGAATAATAAGGTTCTAACCTTAAATATGTGTATTAATTATGGCGGTCAAGCTGAGATATTAGATGCAGCAACTGCTATTGCAAAAGATGTAATACGTAAGAAGATAAAGCCAGATTCATTAAATGAAAAGAGCTTTGCTAAGTATCTTTATGCCCCACAGATGAGTGATGTTGATTTATTTTTAAGATCATCTGGTGAGCAGCGAACTAGTAATTTCCTAATGTGGCAATCGGCGTATGCGGAGATGGTGTTTATGGATGTACTTTGGCCAGATGCAGATCGGCGCACACTTTGGCGAGCAATTGAGATTTATGCTGAGCGCGAACGTAGATTTGGTAAGGCTTAACTCAACACTTCTGGCATAAGCCAAATAACTCAACTACATGTCTTACTTGCCTAAACCCATTTTCCTTAGCCATGTTATTTGCCCATTTTTCAACTGCGCTACCTTCAACCTCAACAGTTTTCCCACAACTAGTACAGATTAAATGATGGTGATGCCCAGTTTCACATAAGCGATACAGGGCTTCACCTTCATCTGTTCTTAATACATCAACCGTATTTTCAGCAGCAGCTTTTTGTAGCGTGCGATAAACAGTTGCTAAACCAGTTGATTCACCACTTTTTCTTAACAATTGATAAAGGGTTTGAGCGCTAGCAAATCTTCCCTCTTGCTTAAGAGCGCCTATTACCTTTATCTCTGATTTATTCACGTAAGTTACCTACTTAGATTCATTGTGATCTTCTTCATCACTGTGCTTATCCTCGTCATGCTCACCCTCTTCTTCATGAGTAGAGGAGTGTTCAATACCCTCTGCATGAGCGTGAATCGTCTCAAGTTGACTTACCAGTGCCCACATAATTGCAACTCCAGCAAGAGTTGAAATTAATGTCCATCGTGATTCATGCCTTGCGTGAGCTTCAGGCAAGATATGGCTAGTAGCTAGGTAAATTAATATGCCAGAAAATGCTGCTAAGTAAATGGCAGTTAGATTGCTACTGATAGTAAGGCTGGCACCAATTGCTGCGCCACTTATTCTGGCAACTGAGTCAACCCCAAGTAGCCAGATAGCTTTTCTACTCCATTTTCCACTTTTAATAAGTAATGAGACGGTATTTAAACCATCACTAAATGCGTGGACCAGGAGTGCAACAAAGACTGCAATTCCTAATTTTTCATCAATTGCAAATGCCACACCAAGTGCTAAGCCATCTAGGAATACATGTATACCCATGGCAAGTGCACCAACTGAGCCAGCTAAGTTGGCAGAGTGCTTATGGTCATGGCCATAATCAGATTCTGCTGGCTCATGGGAGCCAAAAAATCTTTCATAAACATGCAGCAGTAAAAAGCCGCCAACAATGGCAACTGAAACTGCAGGAGCACCTAAGAAGTTAGATGAAGACATTTCAAAAACCTCAGGTAGTAGGTCAAAGGCGACCAAACCAAGTAGTAAACCGGCCGATAAACCTAAAACTAGGTGTAATCGATCACGGGCACGGAGCGCTATCGCTCCACCAGTTGCAGTTGCAACAGCTGTAGCTGCTGCCAAAATGATTGCTAGGTCCATGTAGAAAAAGATAGCACAAATGAGAATGATTATCAATATCATCTTTACCCATGCTCAATCACCCCGCTTACCTCAAGGGATAGCAGCTTTTCAGGCCCTACACTTAGAGCAATAAGTAAGTCGCCGACAGCC
>WLMP01000100.1 GCA_009700155.1 Actinomycetota bacterium | reverse complement strand
TTTCTAATTTACTAACTTCACATTCAAAGTATGTGATTATGAGTGGACGATACTGGGATCGAACCAGTGACCCCTTCCATGTCAAGGAAGTACGCTACCGCTGCGCTAATCGTCCGCAGTTAAAGTCTACTAGCGACCGAAATCATCCTCAATTCGTTCAATATCATCTTCACCAAAGTAGCTACCGGTTTGTACTTCAATAAATATTAGTTCGACATCACCAGTGTTGCTTATCCGATGGGCAGCACCTTGTGGAACTGTAATTATTGAACCCCGAGATACCTGAATAACTTCACCATCAAGTGTTGCCTCACCACTGCCATCAGTTATATACCAATGCTCACTTCGCTTTTGGTGGCGCTGATAAGAAACGCGCTTTCCTGGTAGAACATGAATAGATTTAACTTTATATGTTGGGCTCTCTTGGAGCACCTGATATCTACCCCAGGGTCTTTCGGACTTTTCTAGCATGGAATTACTTTAACCCCTAAACTAGCAATATGAATAATCTGGGAGCTAAGCCTGAGAAACTGCCATCCAATCAGTTTGACCATTTTTATAAGGGTGGATACCGAATAGGTAAATTACGAAATGGCCCAGGTGGGCCTATGCGGCCTGAGGAGTGGATTGGCTCAACCACCACAAGATTTGGCGAGAGTGTTAATGGGTTATCTAAGTTAAGTGATGGCCGGATATTAAAGGATGTAATTAACTCTGATCCATTAAATTGGTTGGGTAAAGCGCATATAGATAAGTATGGAGTTTCGATTGAAATATTAGTAAAGCTATTAGATCCAGATCAAAGATTGCCAGTTCACTACCATCCAGATAAAAAATTTGCTGCCGAAAATCTGCATTTAAATCATGGCAAAACTGAGGCTTGGATAATTTTAGAGGCGCCAAAAGGTGCCAGGGTGGGACTTGGCTTCAAGCAGGAAATGACCAAGAATGAGGTTTCAACTTTAGTTAAAGCTCATGATTCAAATACGTTATTGGATTTGCTTACCTTTATTGAAGTAAAAGCTGGTGATGCAATATTTGTGCCAGCTGGTGTGGCACATGCAATTGAATCTGGAATATTTGTTTTAGAGCTACAAGAGCCAACTGATTTATCAATTTTGCTAGAGTGGGATGGATTTGCTGTCGATGGCGATAAAGATGGGCATTTAAATCTAGGTTATGAGCTTGCACTAGATGCTCTTCGACTAACCCCACTTACTGATAGTGAGCGTAAAGAGGTTGTAACTCGATTTGAAGAGGCATCTAGCAAATCACAGGTAATTTTTAATGAGATTGCTAACTCATTTTTTAGGGCGGATTTTTTAGCTGGTGATGATCTTGAAGTAGAGGCTGGGTTTGGTATTTTTCTCTGCCTTACCGGTGAAGGTCACTTAGAGTTTAATAAAACCGAAAGGTTGTCAGTTAAAGCAGGGGATGCAGTAGTTATTCCACACTCTGCTGGTGGATTTAAATTAAATGGTTGCAAAGGAATTATCTCTAGACCGCCTGCTGCTTAACAATTTGGAGGTCGGAACGGGATTTGAACCCGTGTAGCGGGATTTGCAGTCCCGAGCCTCGCCTCTCGGCCATCCGACCTAGCTTTTTTATTAGTAAAACTACCAATTCATTTTGTGGAGCGGACGACCGGGTTCGAACCGGCGACCTGAACCTTGGCAAGGTTCCGCGCTACCAACTGCGCTACGTCCGCATATTGCGAGGGTGAAATCTATCGCATTATGCCACGGTGCGCACAATTGTATTTTATTTAACCTAAAACTGCCGTTGGCGGTAGCGTTCAAACATGGATTACTCCGATTCAAGCTTTTGGATGGCAAATAGGCTGGCAACTGATTGTGTTGAGATTTCAAATGATCCAACCTGCCTTGATCGAGCTGGTTTTTGGGCGGTAGTTAATACCTTTGAAGGTAAATGGATATGCGCAAGGTTTGCAAATGTAATAGACAGCCCATTACCAATTTCAAATTGGCAGGGTGTTAGCACTGCGTGGCAATCATCCCAATCTCAAGAACACTTTGAGAGCAATGTTGATTTAATTAAACAGCGGATTGCGCAAGGTGATATCTACCAAGTAAATCTCTGTCGGGTTTTAACTGCCGACTCAGATCAATCACTATTAGGACTTGCCGGAAAACTACAACAAGCAAATCCAGCACCATTTGCAAGTTACTTAAAGTTGCCAGGAATTGAGATCGCCTCTGCATCACCAGAGTTGTTTTTAGAACGTAAGGGTGAAGTTATTAAGACCACGCCAATTAAGGGAACATCTAAGATTGATAATTTTGGCGATAAGGATCGGGCTGAGAATGTAATGATTGTAGATCTTATGCGTAATGACTTTGGTGCTATTTGTGAACCTGGCAGCGTTGATGTGCCAAGATTATTAGCTAGTGAGTCTCATCCTGGATTGTTTCATTTAGTTTCAGATGTAACTGGCAGATTACAAAAGGGATTAAATTGGAATCAAATACTTTCATCCCTACTACCTGCTGGCTCGATAAGCGGAGCACCCAAGTCTTCTGCACTTAAAGTAATCAGTGAGATTGAGAAAATGGGTAGGGGACCATACTGCGGTGTAATTGGTTGGATTGATAATGATCAAGCACTGCTGTCAGTGGGTATTCGTATATTTTGGTCAGTAGAGGATGGCAAGATTAACTTTGGCACTGGCGCAGGTATTACCTGGCAAAGTGATCCAAATAGTGAATGGGAAGAGACAGAGTTGAAAGCAAAGAGATTGATCGCTATAGCATCTGGAGTACTGGCATGAAATTGCTAATTAACGGTATTTCGCAGTCAGATGTTAGTAAATTACCTAATTCAGATGCCCTTTTACGTGGTGATGGTTTATTTGAAACCATACTTGCAATTGATGATAAGCCGGTTGCATTGGATCGCCATTTAGCAAGGCTAGAAAGATCAGCTGATAAATTACAAATTACATTACCTGCAAGTATCGATATTAAAGTTGGAATCTCTAATCTACTAGAGGCACAAACAGGTCAATCAAAAGTTCGCTTAGTGGTTTTAAGTGATGGTAATTGGTTTATCTCAGCAGAGCCACTAGTAGAGAATGCGCAATCAATTAGCCTTGCTAAGTTTTCTGATCCCATTAATTCAAAGAGTGGATTAGCTGGGATTAAATCCATCTCATATGGCTTATCTTTGCTAGCTGTTAGAAAAGCTAAGCAACTTGGATTTGATGACTCAATATTTATAAATGA
>WLMP01000010.1 GCA_009700155.1 Actinomycetota bacterium | reverse complement strand
TAACCGAGCCGGGATTCCACTAGTTGAAATTGTTACCAAGATAATTCCTAACACTGGAAAATACGCACCACAAGTAGCTCGAGCTTACGTTGCAGCACTGCGTGATATTTTGCGTGGTCTAGAAGTCTCTGATGTGAAAATGGAACAAGGCTCGCTCCGATGTGATGTTAATTTGTCGCTTGCAAATATTGGAAGTGGAAAATTAGGTACTAGAAGTGAAACCAAAAACGTTAACTCACTTAGATCAGTGGAACGAGCTGTTACTGGTGAAATAATTAGACAGTCATCTCGCTTAGAACAAGGAGAGCGCATAATTCAGGAGACTCGTCACTTCTTAGAAGAAAGTGGCCAAACTCGTCCTGGAAGATCAAAGGAACAAGCTGAAGATTATCGTTACTTCCCAGAGCCAGATTTAGTTCCAGTTGTGCCAGATAACAAATGGATCGAAGAGCTAAGAAAATCACTTCCGGAAAAACCTGCCGATAGAAGAAAACGTCTGCAATTGGCATGGTCTGTTCCAGATAAAGAGATGACAGCCATGGTTAATGCTGAACTTTTAGATACTGTAGAGCAGACGGTTTTATTAGGTGCAGACCCTACTAAAGCTAGATCTTGGTGGTTGGGTGAGATTTCAAGAATTGCTAATGATCGTGAAGTATTTCCAACAGATTTAATTACAACAAAAGATGTTGCAGAAATTATCGCACTAATTGCAAATGGTGATCTGACTGACAAATTAGCACGTCAAGTAGTTGAAGGTGTTATTGCTGGCGAGGGCTCTGCTAGTGATGTAATCGCTAAACGTGGACTAAAAGTTGTCTCAGATAATTCTCAACTTATGAAGGCGATAGAGGATGCAATTGCAGCTGCGCCAGAGACTGCTGATCGTGTTCGAGGTGGAAATGTTCCAGCAGCGGGTGCGTTAATTGGCGCTGTGATGAAAGCAACTGGTGGTCAGGCTGATGCGGCAAAGGTCCGAGAACTATTACTTAAGCACCTAGGGCAATAAACTAATCCCATGAGCGAAAAACAACCGCCAAATAAAATGAAGCCGCGTTCTGGCTTAGTTACTGATGGTTTAGAGCGAGCTCCAGCACGAGGAATGCTACGTGCAGTTGGATTTAAAGATGAAGATTTTGCTAAGGCTCAGATTGGTATTGCATCATCTTGGAATGAGATAACTCCTTGTAATTTATCTTTAGATAGATTGGCAAAGGCATCTAAAAAAGGTGTGATTGAAGCTGGCGGATTTCCAATGCAATTTGGAACTATCTCTGTATCTGATGGCATATCAATGGGACATGAAGGAATGCACTTCTCATTAGTATCAAGAGAAGTAATTGCAGATTCAGTTGAAGCAGTTATGCAAGCAGAGCGATTAGATGGAATGGTTACCTTTGCTGGTTGCGATAAATCATTACCTGGAATGATGATGGCAGCTGCCAGATTAGATGTGGCATCAGTCTTTGTTTATGCCGGATCAATTATGCCTGGAAAAGTAGATGGTAGAGATGTAACAATCATTGATGCTTTTGAAGCAGTTGGTGCTTGCGCTAGAGGATTAATCACAGAAGCAGAGGTAGATAAAATTGAACGGGCAATTTGTCCTGGTGAGGGTGCATGCGGAGGCATGTATACCGCAAACACTATGGCAGCAATCGGTGAGGCAATTGGTTTGTCTTTGCCAGGATCTGCTTCACCACCATCTATTGATCGCCGTCGCGATGATTATGCAATTAAGTCGGGAGCTGCAGTAGTTGAATTAATTCGTAAAGGAATTACTACTAGACAGATTTTAACTAAAAAAGCTTTTGAAAATGCAATTACAATTTTAATGGCATTGGGTGGATCGACCAATGCTGTTCTTCACCTTTTGGCAATCGCTCATGAGGCAGAGGTGGATTTAACCCTTGAGGATTTTGAAAGAGTTGGATCAAAGTTACCACTGCTTGGAGATTTAAAACCATTTGGAAAGTATGTAATGACTGATGTAGACAAAGTTGGCGGTATCCCAGTTGTGCTTAGAGCATTACTTGATGCTGGCTTACTACATGGCGATTGCTTAACTGTTACCGGTAAAACAATGGCAGAGAATCTAAAAGATATTAAGCCACCAGATCCAGATGGTGAAATTCTTAAAGCAGTTAATAATCCACTATCTCTTGGTGGCGGAATTACGATTTTAAATGGCTCACTTACGCCAGAGGGTGCAGTTTGCAAGACAGCAGGAATTGGTGTGGATCTTTTTGAAGGACCAGCTAAAGTTTTCGAAAGAGAACAAGCAGCTATGGATGCATTAGAAAATGGTTCTATTGTCGCAGGTGATGTTGTTGTAATTAGATATGAAGGTCCAAAAGGTGGTCCTGGAATGCGCGAAATGTTAATGATAACTGGCGCAATAAAAGGTGCCGGTCTTGGTAAATCAGTTTTACTTTTAACAGATGGAAGATTCTCAGGCGGAACCACCGGTTTATGCGTTGGCCATGTTTCACCCGAAGCTGTTGACGGCGGTCCAATTGCATTTGTAAAAAATGGAGATCGAGTAAGAATTGATGTTAAAAAGCGAACCTTAGATTTATTAGTTGATGAGAAAGAGTTAGTAGAGCGTAGAAAAAATTTCACACCACTTTCCCATAAGTATCGCCGCGGCGTCTTAGCGAAATACTCCAAACTAGTTGGAAGTGCTGCAAAAGGCGCAGTCTGCGATTAAAACTTTTTTGTTATAGAAGTACGCTCAAATATTGAGATCAACATCTCAGGGGTTGACTAGATGTCCATGCACCTGAGAAACTAACCCAATGAAGAAATCATCGCTTATCTCACAAATCGTGATCACATCTGTGGTCGTGGTGATTATTGAGCGTGCGCGCTAACAGAAACAGTTAGTTCGCACCCCTCAGATAAAACTGGGGGGTTTTGTTTTAGTTCAGGCAAGATATAGAAAGGAAGATATGAGCAAGATGAATGGTGCGCAAAGTTTAGTTAACGCACTTGAAGCTGCCGGTGTTGATGTCATGTTTGGCATCCCAGGTGGTGCGATTCTTCCTGCTTACGATCCAATCTTTGATTCTAAAATTAGACACATTTTAGTAAGACATGAACAAGGTGCAGGTCACGCTGCCACCGGATATGCACAAGCAACTGGTCGAGTTGGCGTATGCATTGCTACCTCTGGACCTGGTGCAACAAACTTAGTAACACCATTAGCAGATGCACAAATGGATTCAGTACCAATAGTTGCAATCACTGGACAAGTTCCATCTGCAGCAATTGGAACAGATGCATTTCAAGAAGCAGATATTCGTGGCGTAACTATGCCGGTTACTAAACACAATTATTTGATTACCGATCCTGCCGATATTCCACGTGCGATCGCTGAGGCATTTCATATTGCTAGCACTGGCCGGCCTGGTGCAGTATTAGTTGATATTGCTAAAGATGCGCTGCAAAAAGAGACAACATTTAACTATCCTAAAAATGTTTCACTCGCTGGATATAACCCAGTACTAGAACCAAAGCAAGATGCCATAAATGATGCTGCAGCTTTAATTGCTCAATCAAAAAAACCAGTTTTATATGTTGGTGGCGGAGTTATCAAGGCAAATGCAGCAAAAGAATTACTTCAACTTGCTGAGATAACTGGTGCACCAGTTGTAACTACATTAATGGCGCGGGGTGCTTTCCCTGATTCACACCAACAACATCTCGGTATGCCTGGTATGCATGGCACCGTAGCTGCAGTTACAGCACTTCAAAAAGCTGATCTACTTATTACCTTAGGAGCCAGATTTGATGACCGGGTTACTGGCAAACTTTCTACCTTTGCGCCAAATGCCAAGATAATTCATGCAGATATTGATCCAGCAGAGATTGGTAAAAATAGGCATGCCGATGTGGCATTAATTGGAGATTTAAAAAATATTTTAAGAGCACTTAGCCCTGCAACTAAAAGTGCACTAGCAAAGTCACAGCCTGATTTAACGCCATGGCTTACAGAAACTTATGGTTGGCGCAGTAAGTTTCCATTGGGATATGACAAACCAAGTGATGGCTCAGTTTCACCTCAGTATGTGATTGAAAGAATTGGAAAAATATCTGGTCCAGACACAATTTTTGCTGCTGGTGTTGGCCAACATCAGATGTGGGCTTCACAATTTATTGGTTACGAAAAACCACGTACCTGGCTTAACTCTGGCGGACTTGGAACTATGGGTTATGCAGTTCCAGCTGCAATGGGTGCAAAGGTAGGTGCTCCAGATACCACTGTTTGGGCAATCGACGGTGATGGTTGTTTTCAGATGACAAATCAAGAGTTGGTAACTTGTGCATTAAATAATATTCCAATTAAAGTTGCTGTAATTAACAATGAGTCACTCGGTATGGTCCGACAATGGCAAACATTGTTCTATAACCAACGGTATTCAAATACAGATCTGCACTCAAAACGTGTTCCTGACTTTAAGTTATTAGCAGAAGCAATGGGATGTGTCGGTTTAAGGTGTGAATCACCAGGTGATGTTGATAAAACAATTGAAGCAGCTATGGCTATAAATGATCGACCAGTAGTTGTTGACTTTAATGTGCATAGAGATGCAATGGTGTGGCCAATGGTGGCTGCTGGAACTTCAAATGACGACATAACTGTGGCTAGATCTATGGCTCCAGTATGGGATTCACAGGAGTTGTAATGGCGATTCATACATTAGCTGTTCTAGTAGAAAACTCACCCGGTGTATTGGCGCGAGTAGCTTCTCTATTTTCTCGACGCGGATACAACATCGATTCACTTGCTGTGGGACCAACTGAGAATCCGAAGGTATCTAGAATGACAATTGTGTTAAATCTTGAAGGGCATGCTTTAGATCAAGTAAGTGCACAATTATTTAAGCTAGTAAATGTCATCGGAATTTCTGAGATGAAAGATTCTGATTCATTAAAGCGTGAAATCCTACTAGTTAAGGTTGTTAACAACGACAAAACTAAGGAGATTGCTAAAAAACATAATGTCGTAGTAGCTGATGAAAATGAATCGACCATATCGATCGAAGCTGTTGGTGCATCAAAAGATATTGAGGCATTACTCATAGAGCTTAAACCTCATGGAATTCGGGAGTTAGTCCAATCAGGCTTAGTGGCGTTAGAGCGGGGGGCTAGAACTTTGGCTGACCGTACGCTGAGCACTATGGGAACTGCTAACGAATCTGATTCAAATAGTTCAACAGCTGATTACCAAAATTAACCACAATAACTACTAATAAGGAGAACCACAGTGGCAACGATGTATCACGATGAAGATGCAGATCTAGCAATTATTCAATCTAAAAAGGTTGCAGTAATTGGATATGGATCTCAAGGACATGCACACGCTTTATCACTTCGCGATAGCGGAGTTGATGTGGTCGTTGGATTAGCCGAAGGTTCTAAATCTCGCGCAAAGGCAGAGTCTGAAGGACTAAAAGTTGCCACAGTTGCAGAGGCAGTTAAGGGCGCAGACATTATTATGTTGTTAGCACCAGATCATGTACAACGCCATATTTATAACGATTCAATTGCGCCAAACATTAAAGCCGGTGCCGCTTTGTTCTTTGGTCATGGGTTTAACATCCGATTTGGTTATATCAAACCACCTGCAAATGTTGATGTTTGTATGGTGGCACCAAAGGGTCCAGGGCATTTAGTTCGCCGTGAATACTCTGCTGGTCGAGGTGTGCCGGTAATTGTGGCAGTAGAACAAGATTCAACTGGCAATGCTTGGCCAATCACACTTTCCTATGCAAAGGCAATTGGCGGATTAAGAGCTGGTGGAATTTTGACTACCTTTACGGAAGAGTGTGAAACAGATCTATTTGGTGAGCAATCTGTACTTTGTGGTGGTGCATCTCAGTTAGTTATGTATGGTTTTGAAACTTTAATTGAAGCCGGATATCAACCAGAGGTTGCCTACTTTGAATGTTTACATGAGTTAAAACTAATAGTTGACCTTATGTATGAAGGTGGAATTGCAAAACAGAGATGGTCAGTATCTGATACAGCTGAGTATGGTGACTATATCTCTGGTCCAAGAGTCATTGACCCAAGAGTTAAAGAGAATATGAAAGCAGTACTTGCTGATATTCAGTCAGGTGCATTTGCAAAAAGATTTATTGATGATCAGGATGCTGGTGCGCCAGAGTTTAAGTCACTTCGTGCTAAAGGTGAGTCACATCCAATCGAAGCAGTTGGTAGAGAACTTCGAAAGATGATGTCATGGGTTAAATCTGCGAATAAAGATGATTACAAAGAGGGAAATGCGGCGCGTGGCTAAACCTGTAGTTTTAATTGCTGAAGAGTTAAGCCCAGCCACATTAGAAGCACTTGGGCCTGACTTTGAGGTGCGCAATTGCAACGGTGCAGACCGAAGTGAGTTGCTATCAGCATTAAGTAAAGGTGTGGATGCTGTATTGGTCCGTTCTGCTACCAAAATGGATGCAGAGGCTATTTCAGCAGCTAAAGGTTTAAAAGTTATTGCAAGAGCTGGAGTTGGTTTAGATAATGTTGATATTCCAGCAGCAACTGCTGCTGGTGTCATGGTTGTTAATGCGCCTACTTCAAATATTGTTTCAGCTGCAGAGTTAGCTATTGGCTTACTCCTAGCATCAGCTAGATCAATATCACCTGCTCATGCTGCTCTGCGAAATGGTAAGTGGGCTAGATCTAAATACACCGGAGCTGAGTTATTTGAGAAGACATTAGGAATTGTTGGTTTTGGTCGCATCGGTCAGTTAGTAGCTGCTCGAATGCAAGCCTTTGGTATGAATGTAGTTGCTTACGATCCCTACCTTCAACCTGCAAGAGCAGCCCAATTAAATGTTCGATTAGTTGATTTAGATGAGCTGCTAAAAGTTAGCGATTTCATCACAATTCATTTACCTAAAACTAAGGAAACAGCCAATTTAATTGGAACTGATGCACTTAACAAAGTAAAACCATCGGTAAGAATCATTAATGCAGCACGAGGTGGCGTATTAGATGAGGCAGCACTTTATGAGGCAATAAAAGCTGGCAAGGTGGCAGGTGCTGGAATTGATGTTTTTGCTACTGAACCTTGCACTGATTCACCTTTATTTACTTTAGATAATGTTGTTGCCACACCTCACTTGGGAGCTTCAACAGATGAAGCACAAGAGCGTGCTGGAATTGCTGTTGCAATTTCAGTTAGAAAAGCATTATCTGGTGAATTAGTTCCTGATGCTGTAAATGTTAAGGGTGGAGTAATAGAAGAAGCGGTTAGACCAGCTTTGCCACTTGTTGAAAAATTAGCACAGGTAGCAATTGCACTAGCAACTGATGTGGTTTCATCTGTTGATGTTGAAGTACGTGGTGAGATTTCTGCAATGGATGTTTCAGTTCTAGCAACTAGCGCATTAAAAGGCGCGCTAATTGGTATGGGATCTGAAGATGTTACTTACGTAAATGCTCCAGCGCTTGCAAGTCAGCGGTCACTGACATCTACTATTTCAACTAACCCAGAAAGCCCAGATCATCGCAACCTAGTTTCAGTCAGAGCTGCATGTGCTGATGGATCCCAAGTATTTGTAAGTGGAACACTTATGGGAATAAAACAAACTCAAAAGATAGTAGCGATAGATGAATTAGATTTAGATTTAAAGCCAACTAGCAATCTACTTTTCCTTCGTTATACCGATCAGCCAGGTGTAGTTGGTGTGGTTGGTAACTCCTTAGGTAAATTAAAAATCAACATTGCAGATATGCAAGTGGGACGTACACAAGTAGGCGGTAAAGCATTAATGGCACTTACTGTGGACTCAGTAATTCCAAATGATCTAATTCAAGTTATCACTAAGGAGACTGGTGCGACCTTAGTACGGTTTGTAAATTTGGTGAGCGAATGAAGAGCTTCAATCTGGCTGTAATTGCAGGTGATGGAATTGGGCCTGAGGTAGTTAATGAAGGATTAAAAGTTTTAGATGCGGTTGCAAAAAAATATGACTTAAACTTTAATAAAACTAATTATGAACTAGGTGCAGCATATTGGCATAAAACTGGTGAAACTTTGCCGGATTCAGTCATGGCAGAGCTAGCAAAGGCGGATGTAATTTTATTAGGTGCAGTAGGAGATCCAACTGTTCCTAGCGGTGTATTAGAGCGCGGCCTACTTCTTAAGTTAAGGTTTGCATTTGAACACTATATAAATTTAAGACCAGCTAAATTATTCCCAGGGGTTACTTCACCAATTACAAATAATAAAGGAATCGACTTTGTTGTTGTTCGTGAAGGTACTGAAGGGTTATATGTTGGCGCAGGCTCTATTAAGGATGAGGGAACAAATAAAGAGCTAGCTATTGAGGAATCGATAAATACCTATAAGGGTGTTGAGCGAGTTATTCGTGATGCATTTAACCGTGCTAAAAGCAGACCTAGAAAGAAATTAACTTTAGTTCACAAGAACAATGTTCTAACCCGTGCAGGTGGGCTATGGAGCCGAGTATTTAAAGAGGTAGCAAATGATTTTCCAGAGGTAACTACTGATTATTTACATGTTGATGCGGCATCAATGTTTTTTGTAACTAATCCTGAGCGCTTTGATGTGGTTGTTACCGATAATCTCTTTGGCGACATAATCACCGATATTGCAGCAGCTATCTGCGGCGGTATTGGTTTGGCCGCTAGTGGCAACATAAATCCAACTGGTGAATTTCCGTCAATGTTTGAGCCAGTTCATGGCTCAGCTCCAGATATCGCTGGTAAGAACCTGGCTGATCCCACCGCCACAGTATTATCAGTTGCCATGATGCTAAATCATTTAGGTCAAAGCCAAGCAGCAGCCGATGTTGAGAATGCGGTAGCGCAAGATTTGTTATCTCGTGGTGATAAAAAGCGGACAACTACTGAGATTGGCCAAGCGCTTGTGAAGGGTGTGTCATGAAAGTTATTAACAACCCAAATAAAAGCCCGCTAGCTAGTGTCGAGCGAGATCAAAGAGTAAGTGAACCTGGATTTGGAAAGTACTACACAGATAATATGGTTATTGCTCAGTGGAGTGAGGTTGATGGTTGGCAAGATGCTGAATTAAAAGCATATGGTCCATTAACTCTTGATCCAGCCACCATGGTTTTTCATTACGGACAAGAAGTATTTGAGGGAATGAAGGCATATAGCCAGCCAGATGGTGGCATATCTCTTTTTCGCCCCGAAGCAAATGCTAAAAGATTTGCAAAGTCTGCTGCACGAATTGCACTTCCGGAGATGCCAGTTGATTTTTTTGTTAAAACTGTTGAGGAATTAGTTAAGCAAGAAAAGGGTTGGGTACCCAAGAAAATAGGAGAGTCTCTTTATCTTCGTCCATTTTTAATTGCAACTGAAGTTGGATTGGGAGTTAGACCATCAAATCATGCCACATATGTTTTGATTGCAACTCCAGCAGCTGCTTATTTTAATGCTGCTAAAGCTGTAACAGTATGGATCTCAACTGAGTATGTGCGCGCAGCACTTGGTGGAACAGGGGAAGCAAAATGTGGTGGAAATTATGCTGCCTCTCTGCTTGCTCAAAAACAAGCAGCACAAGAAGGTTGCGATCAGGTTGCCTATATTGATGCGAAAGAACGCAAGTGGGTTGAAGAAATGGGTGGAATGAATCTTTACTTCATAAAAGGAAGTGGAAAAGATGCCACGATCATGACTCCAAAATTAACTGGGACATTACTGCCGGGAATAACTAGAGATTCAATACTTACTTTGGCAAAAGATCTTGGCTATAAGACAGAAGAAAGCATGATCTCAATTGATCAGTGGCGTGATGGTGTTAAAAGTGGTGAGATAACTGAAATTTTTGCATGTGGAACAGCTGCAGTTATATCTGCAGTAGGTGCTGCAAAGAGTGCTCAAGGAACCTGGCAAACAGGTGATGGTAAGCCCGGTGTGATTACTAATGAAATAAGAGCTGCCTTGCTAGCAATACAACATGGCACAGCGCCCGATAAGCACGGCTGGAATAAGCGAGTTATCTAATGGCCGTTAATGATTCGTTTCATATTTATGACACCACATTACGTGATGGTGCCCAACAAGAGGGATTAAATCTTTCAGTTCATGACAAGCTGACGATTGCCCGGCATTTAGATGACCTAGGTGTGGGATTTATCGAGGGCGGATGGCCTGGTGCAAATCCAAAGGACACTGAGTTTTTTAAGTTAGCTCAAACTGAACTCAAACTTAAGAATGCAACCTTTGTTGCTTTCGGTGCAACTAGACGCCCTGGTGTTAAAGCAGCAGATGATCAGCTGCTAAGAGCATTACAAGATTCCAAAGCACCAGTTGTAACACTTGTGGCAAAAAGTCATGATCGGCATGTTGATTTAGCATTAAAAACACATCTTGATGAAAACCTAGCAATGATTACTGATTCTATTAAGTTCTTAAAATCTGGCGGGCAGCGAGTATTTCTAGATGCTGAGCATTTTTTTGATGGCTATTTGTCAAACAAAGTCTATGCACTTGAGGTTGTAAGGGCTGCAGTTGAAGCAGGTGCTGATGTTGTCGCACTTTGCGATACCAATGGCGGAATGTTGCCAGATGAGTTATCAAATATTGTTCATGAGGTATTGAGTGCATCAAGTGCTCGCCTTGGAATTCATTGTCATAATGACACAGGATGTGCAGTTGCTAACTCTTTAGCTGCAATCTCAGCCGGTGTTACTCACGTTCAAGGAACTTTAAATGGGTATGGAGAGCGAACTGGAAATGCTGATTTAGTAAATATCATTGCAAATCTAGAATTAAAGAAAGAAAAAAATGTTTTGCCAGCTGGTAAATTACAAGAGGCATTTAGAATTTCTCATGCAGTTGCTGAAATTACAAATGTTGCACCAAGTGCGCGCCAGCCATATGTTGGCACCTCAGCATTTGCACACAAAGCAGGATTACATGCTTCAGCCATAAAGGTTGATCCAATGATGTATCAACATGAAACGCCAGAGTCAGTTGGTAATGACATGCGAATGTTGGTCTCAGAAATGGCAGGACGTGCTTCAATCGAACTTAAATCTGCTGAACTTGGAATTGATTTGGGTGGAGATAAAGATTTAGTTGGCAGAGTCGTTGATAAGGTTAAAGATCTTGAAGGAAAAGGCTTTACATTTGAGGCAGCTGATGCATCATTCGAGTTACTTCTGCGAACTGAAGTTCTTGGTAAGAGGCCAAGCTTTTTCACAATCGAAGATTGGCAGACAACAGTCCATCAAGATGAATCTGGCAAGGTAACATCAAAAGCCACTGTAAAGATAAATGCAAAAAATGAATCAATATCTGCAACTGGAGTGGGAAACGGCCCAGTTAATGCAATAGATAATGCACTTCGCTCTGGACTTGAGAAGTTCTACCCTGAGCTTTCAAAATTAGAGCTAACCGATTACAAAGTCCGCATATTAGAGGGTCGGCTTGGAACTGGTGCGGTTACTAGAGTTTTAGTTGAAACTAGCGATGGCGAGGGTGATTGGAGCACAGTTGGTGTTCATGAGAATGTGATCGCAGCCTCAGCAATGGCATTAGATGACGCGGTTACCTATGGCTTACTAAGACAAGGGCGTAAACCCGAGTAATCTGCTGATCATGTCAGCGGCCTTAGTAACCCAGTATGAGGAGCACTTAGCTCTAGTTAGAAATCTATCTGATAATTCAATTCGAGGTTATGTTACAGATTTAGAGTCATTTTTAAAGCATATGGAAAAACTAGGCATAGTTGAGTTCAATCAATTAGAGATTGAACATATTAGATCTTGGCTTGCTAACTTACAAAGCACCGGTGTTGCTAGAGCAACATTAACAAGAAGAATTGTTTCAATTCGAGCTTTTACGAATTGGGCAGCAGCAAATGGTTGGTTAACTTCAGATTTGGGTGCAAATCTTGCAATTCCAAAGCCGCATAAGGTTCTGCCTGAAGTTTTAAATATAGATGAGGCTGCGGCAGTGATTAAATCATTAGAGGTCAGAGTTGCTGAAGAGCCAACTGCTTTAAATTTTCGCGACCTAGCAATTCTAGAAGTTTTATATGGCTCTGGTATTCGAGTATCTGAATTATGCGGTCTTGATATTAGCGATATTGATAACTCTAGAAACACTTTGAATGTAATTGGAAAAGCTAGTAAGCAGCGGGTAGTTCCGCTTGGAATTCCAGCAATGAATGCACTTTCAAGTTATTTAAAAAATGGCAGAGGCGAGTTTGCAAATCAATTATCACAAGCTGCAGTTTTCTTAGGATCTAGAGGCAAGCGAATAGATCAAAGAACTGTGCGCCAAGTTGTCTATGAGGCTATGAAGGCAGTTGGTGCAACTATGGGGCCACATGGTCTTCGGCATAGCGCGGCTACACACTTACTTGAAGGAGGCGCAGATCTTAGAACTGTGCAAGAAATATTGGGGCACGCATCCCTTGCAACTACTCAGATATATACCCACGTATCGCCAGAGCGGTTGCAGTCAGCTTATAAACAAGCCCATCCAAGGGCGTAACTAGATGAAGATTGAATTATCAGATGCTGTTAAACAGTTATTAACTAGATTAGAAGATCCACTATTCGTTAGAGCAGTTTTAAGTGGGCAACGGCGAAATATGCAACCAGATTATGAGCGAGTAGATATTAAGCCGGTATTAATCAAAGATGAATTAAAGCTACAAATAGTAAGTAGTGATGGAAAGAAAGATATAACAAAAAATGTAGAGATGGATTTTAACTTTGAACCACTATTTTTATCCGGATATGCCAACCTACAGGTGGATACTACGACGGAATCCTATTCGGTAAGAGTTTCAAAAAAAGATCAGGCAATAGCAGGTATTAGTAAAGTGAAGTTAACAAGAGAGCTATCCCATGATCGACAAAAGCAACGGATGCTACCTGAATCTAATCAAATATTTAAAGCCTTAGAAATGTCAGATATGTTGGGAAGAATTAAGCCCACCAAGATGGATAAATACAAGCAAGTCGATGAATTTCTAAGGTTAATGAGTCAATTAATTGATGGCCAGATTTCTGATCAAAAAGATATTTCAATTGTTGATTTAGGTTGCGGCCATGCTTATCTAACCTTTGCAGTCCAAGAATTCCTAAAAGATAAGTACCAGAATGTCTCAATTTTAGGAGTAGATGAGAGATTAGATTCTAAAGAGCATAATGAAAAAGTTGCCACAAAACTTAAAGTAAAAGCTAACTTCGTGGCAGCCAAAATTACGGATATACCTAATCAAAAAGTAGATATTGCAATTGCACTTCATGCCTGCGACACAGCAACCGATGATGCAATTAGTTGGGCGGTAAAGAATAATTCTAAGATAATTATGGCAGCGCCATGTTGTATGCATCAATTACAAACTCAGGTAAAGCAATCACCAGAACCTTGGGGATTATTGACTAAGTATGGTTTAGTAAAAGAGCGGTTAGTTGATTTGATGACAGATTCACTTCGGGCTCAGATTTTAAAGTTACTGGGATATAAAGTTGATATTGTTGAATTTATTGGTGGTGAACATACTGCAAGAAATTTGTTGATTAGAGCGGTAAAAAGTGATTCATCTGTATCTGATATTGATAGGCAAAGATATATTCAAATGTTAGAACAGTGGCAGGTAAAACCATACCTGGCAACTTTATTAGAGCATGAGTTAAAAGCTGCGGCGCAGATTTAGCTGTTCAATTTGAGCGCAGTACTCACCTGATGTTAACTCGCAGTTGATAACCTCAGAGTTGCCAATAGAGATACCGGTTATTAAACCAACTACTAGGGTGGTTAAGATCAAGAGGATTTGCACCCGGTGATACTGCTTTAAACTCATGTAGTTGGGTCCTTACTGAGCGCAAAATTGTGGAAATTTGGGTGTAAAAGTTCAGGTAGGATTTGCCTCAGCACAAGACCTTAAAAAGTTTTGTGACTTCACGCATCTTAAAGTGATTAATTAATTACTTAATTAAGAGCTTATGAACCTGTTCGGTGTAGTTAGAGATAACTACTCGGTTCTAGATGCTAGGGATTTAGCAAATTGCTAGATCACAAACCGAGTGCTCATTACTACTTTATGTAAGTGATAATTGAGCGAAAAGGAGTGTGCCGTCATGGCAGTTGTAACAATGCGAGAACTTCTCGACAGTGGTGTGCATTTTGGACATCAGACTCGTCGATGGAATCCAAAGATGAAGCGCTATATCTTCACTGAGCGCAACGGTATCTACATTATCGATATCCAACAATCATTAGCACTAATTGATGCTGCTTATGAGTTTATTAAAGATGCAGTTGCTAAGGGTGGGCATGTGCTTTTCGTAGGAACAAAAAAGCAGGCACATGAGCCAATTAAGCAGCAATCTGCCAGAGTTGGAATGCCATATGTAACAGAGCGTTGGTTAGGTGGAATGCTTACTAACTTCCCAACTGTTTACAAGCGCGTATTAAGACTTAAAGAGTTAGAAGCACTTGAGAGTGCAAATGATCAGCTACTAACTAAAAAAGAGTTACTAGTTCTTCGCCGCGAGCGCGAGAAGTTAAATAAAAACTTAGATGGTATTCGTAATATGACCAAGCTACCTGCAGCTATTTGGGTAGTAGATACTAAGAAGGAGCACTTGGCAGTTGCTGAGGCTAAAAAACTTGGTATTCCAGTTATCGCCATCTTGGATACTAATTGTGATCCAGATGAGGTTGATTTTAAGATTCCAGGAAATGATGATGCGATTCGTTCTATCGCGCTTTTAACTCGGGTAATGACCGATGCAATTGTGGCTGGATTACAAGTTAGGTCTGCAAATGCAGCAAAGGTTGCCGATAAGGCTGCCGCAGAGGCTGCAGCTGCTGCAGAAAAGACAGCTGAGCAACCACTTGCTGACTGGGAGAAAGATTTAATCAAAGAACCAACTGAAACTGCAGGTGCTTAAGTTGTCATACACAGCAGAGGATGTTAAGAAACTACGGGAGCAAACAGCTGCCGGAATGTTAGATTGCAAGAAAGCATTAGATGAAGCAAATGGTGATTACCAAAAAGCGGTAGAGATCATTCGCGTTAAAGGTCAAAAAGGTGTTACCAAGCGCGAGGGTAGAGCTACCTCAAATGGTTTAGTAACTGCAAAAGCTGAGGGCGATCTTGGCGTAATGCTTGAACTAAATTGTGAGACTGACTTCGTGGCAAAAGGTGAGAAGTTTCAAGCACTAGCTGATGAACTTCTAAACCATCTAGCCTCATCAAAAATCGGTGAGCTAGATAAATTTTTAGCCTCTAAAGTTAACTCTGGTAAAACTGTGCAAGAGGTAATTGATGAAGGAAATGCGATGTTGGGTGAGAAGATTGAGATTAAGCGCATTAGCGTTTTAACTGGCTCACCAGTCTCCCTTTACCTACACAAGACCTCACCAGATCTGCCACCACAAGTTGGTGTGTTAGTTCAGCTAAAGAGTGCTGCTGAATCTGTTGGTAAAGATATTGCTCAACATATTGCCGCATTTGCTCCATTATTTGTAAGTCGTGACCAGGTTCCAGCAGATGAGATTGCTAAGGAGCGCAGACTTGCAGAGGAGACAGCTCGTACTGAAGGAAAGCCAGAGGCCTCTATTGCAAAGATTGTTGAAGGCCGGGTAACTGGGTTTGTTAAAGAAGTGTCCCTGCTTGAGCAAGCATTCGCAAAGGATGCAAAGAAAACTGTTCAACAAATCCTAGATGAGGCTAAGACAGCCGTGTCTGCCTTCAATAGATTCCGTGTAGGTCAGTAAACTTCACTTATAAATAATTAAATTAGGGAGTGCTCATGCCACGTAAGAGTTATAAACGAGTACTCCTTAAATTATCTGGTGAGGTATTTGGCGGTGAAAAAGGTATCGGTGTTGATCCCGATGTCGTTCATGATGTTGCAAATCAAATCGCAGATGTAGTCAGATCTGGAGTTCAAGTAGCAATTGTAATTGGTGGCGGAAATTACTTCAGGGGAGTTGAACTTCAACAGCGCGGTATGGATCGCGCTCGCGCAGATTACATTGGAATGCTAGGTACAGTCATGAACTGTTTAGCGTTACAAGATTTTCTAGAAAAAGAGGGAATTGAAACTCGGGTTCAAACTGCAATAACTATGGGACAGGTAGCAGAGCCATATGTTCCGCGTAGAGCTATTCGCCATCTAGAAAAAGGAAGAGTTGTAATTTTTGGTGCTGGCGCAGGTATGCCATTTTTTACAACCGATACTGTTGCAGCCCAACGGGCACTTGAAATTGGCGTAGAGGCATTACTGCTAGCCAAAAGTGGAGTAGATGGTGTTTATGATGCTGATCCACGCAAAGATAAAAATGCAAAGAAGTTTGACTCTGTTTCCTATGATGAAGTTTTGAGTAAATCACTTGCAGTAGCAGATGCTGCTGCGTTTTCATTATGTCGTGAGAATAAACTGCCAATAGTTGTTTTTGACCTAAAAAATAAGGGCAATATCAAGCGCGCAGTAACTGGCGAAAACATAGGCACGCTGGTTAATTAAGCCTAATTTTATCAGTCGAAGATGTCCAGTAGAGTTGTCTTAATTAAAGGGAGAATTACATGTCAGATTTGAACACATTCTTATCAGAGTGCAATAGCAAAATGAATAAGGCAATTGATGTTGCCAAAGAAGATTTTGCCACAATTCGCACAGGCAGAGCCCATCCATCTATGTTTGCAAAGCTAATGGTTGATTACTATGGCACTGGTACACCACTCGCTCAACTTGCTACCGTTCAAGTTCCAGAGGCCAGACTTGCCTTAATTACTCCCTATGACAAAGGGGCAATGGCTGCCATTGAAAAAGCAATTAGAGATTCAGATCTTGGTGTTAATCCTGGTTCAGATGGCACAGTAATAAGAGTTAACTTTCCACAACTAACTGAAGAGCGCCGTAAAGAATTTATTAAAGTTGCAAAGGCAAAGGCTGAAGATTCAAGAGTTGCAATTCGTGCAATTCGAAGAGGTGCTAAAGAATCTATGGAAAAGTTAGAAAAAGATGGCAAAGTCGGTAAAGATGATTTAGCAAGAGCAGAAAAAGAGTTAGAAAAAGTAACTGGTGAGCATGTAACAAAAATTGATGAGTTGCTAAAGCATAAAGAAGTAGAGTTGCTAGAGGTCTAATGATGGCTGATCTGCACGCGATTAATGATGCGATAAATAAGCGAGCAGGCCGTAAGCTAATTCCTTCTATCTTTGTCTCACTTTTACTACTTGGATTAATTTTTGGCACGATCGCAATAGCCCCATTGCTATTTTTTGCTCTTATTTGGGTTGTAATAATGATCGGAATTAGAGAAATTGCTCATGCTTATCGAAAAGGTGGAATTGATCTGCCTGATTATGTATTAATGATTGCAGCCACAGTTCTTTTGGTTGCAACTTGGAATG
>WLMP01000001.1 GCA_009700155.1 Actinomycetota bacterium | reverse complement strand
TAATGAAACCAGCGGTAAGCAGAGAGTTATTAGACCGTTATGGCGGCATTGATCTAACCCAGTATCAAGAAATTTTCACCCAGTATCAAGAGATAAGTTTGAGAATCGAAGAGCTAAAAAACCAATTACTGCAGCGGGATAAAGAGATAGATCTACTTACTGAGTTTGCGCAGGAGTTTTCTAAACTCTCACCAGTCTCTGGTGAGCTAGTAAAAATTGAAAATGAGATTGCTAAGTTAGGCTCAGTTGAACAGTTAAACCAAGTAGTCTCAAGCGCCTTGAATTTGCTCGAGGATGAGGATCTGTCGGCCTTAAATCTGCTGCAACAGATGCGTAAATCTTTAGATTCAGTTGCTGGAAAAGATAGGGATTTAGATCAGATTACAGAAAGGTTTACTGAGAGCTTGCTGAATCTGCAGGATACTGGCAGTGATCTAACCTCCTATTTATCATCACTTGAGGCAGATCCTTCAAGATTTGCTCAACTGCAAGATCGAAAATCTGCTCTTTCATCTTTACTAAAAAGATATGGCAAGGGAAGTGATAAAGACTTAGCTTTTGAAGAGTTAATCGCAGATGGATTAGGGGCCAAACAAAAGTTAGCAGACTTATCTGGTGGAAATGATCGAATCACAGAGCTTGAAAAGCAGAAGTTAGATATCTTTTCTAAGATGAAAATTTCAGCTGTTAAATTGGCAAATGATCGCAAGATAAATGCAGAAAAACTCTCAAAGTTAGTTACCTCTGAGATTAGAAATCTTTCGATGCCAAATTCACAGTTTGTTATTAGTCAAAGTACTTTAGATAGTGATAAGCCTGGTAGTTACACTGCATATGGATTAGATGAGATAGCAATTCTCTTTGCCGCACACACAGGTGCAACACCTTTGCCACTAAGTAAGGTTGCAAGCGGTGGCGAGTTATCAAGGGTAATGCTTGCACTTGAAGTTGTAATCGCAGAGGCAGAGCCAATTGGCACATATATCTTTGATGAAGTTGATGCCGGAGTTGGTGGAAAAGCTGCAGTTGAGATTGGGCGAAGGCTGGCAAAGCTTTCAAAATCAGCACAAGTAATTGTTATTACACATCTTCCGCAAGTTGCTGTTTGGGCTGATAATCACCTAGTAGTGAAAAAGAGTGAGTCGGGATCTGTGACACAAAGTGATGTTAAAGAGATGAGCGCTGATGAGCGTAAAGTGGAAATCGCGCGAATGCTTAGCGGTCAAGCGGATTCCCAAACTGCCCAAGAGCACGCAAGTGAGTTGTTAACCATTGTTAGGCAATCCATGATAAGTTAGTGCTCCATGACCGCCCCTCATGTGAGTAAACATATTTTTGTAACAGGTGGCGTCGCCTCAAGTTTAGGCAAAGGATTAACTGCATCAAGTTTGGGCCGGCTTTTGCGTGCTCGAGGCCTTAGAGTGACAATGCAAAAACTAGATCCGTATCTAAACGTCGATCCTGGCACCATGAATCCATTTCAGCATGGTGAAGTATTTGTAACCGATGATGGATCTGAAACTGATTTAGATATTGGTCATTATGAACGGTTTCTAGATCGAAATTTAGATGGTTCAGCCAATATAACTACGGGTCAGATCTACTCAACAGTGATCGCAAAGGAAAGACGCGGTGAGTATTTAGGTGAGACTGTGCAGGTAATTCCGCACATCACCAATCAGATTAAAGATGCAATTAAAGCTATGGCTGGTGAAGATGTTGATGTGGTTATTACTGAGATTGGTGGCACCGTTGGCGATATCGAGTCGCTGCCATTTCTAGAAGCAGCACGCCAGATCCGCCAAGATGTTGGCCGCGATAATGTCTTTTATCTGCATGTTTCCTTAGTGCCTTATATGGGACCTGCAGGTGAGTTAAAAACTAAACCAACTCAGCATTCAGTAACCGCTCTACGCTCTATAGGTATTGCCCCAGATGCAATTGTTCTGCGCTCAGATCGCCAGATTCCAGAGTCAGTGAAGCGAAAAATATCGCTGATGTGCGATGTGGAATTAGCTGGCGTAGTTGCAGCAGTTGATGCTCCCTCCATCTATGACATTCCAAAGGTTTTATATGCAGAGGGATTAGATAGTTACGTAGTCAAAAGACTTGGTGTGAAAACTACCGATGTTGTTTGGGGCGAGTGGGAAGATCTTTTAGATAGAGTTCATAATCCAAAACATGAGGTAACAGTTGCATTAGTTGGTAAGTACATCGATCTACCAGATGCCTACCTTTCAGTCACAGAAGCACTACGGGCTGGTGGCTTTGCTAATTTTGCAAAGGTAAATATCAAATGGGTAGCAAGTGATAGTTGTGCAACTGATTTACAGGCTGCCGAGAATTTATCTGATGTCGATGCGATTTGTGTACCAGGTGGATTTGGGGTTCGAGGAATTGAAGGAAAACTAGGAGCATTAAAGTATGCACGAGAGAATAAAATTCCTACCCTAGGTTTATGTTTAGGTCTGCAATGCATGGTCATTGAGGTATCTAGAAATATTGCTTTGTTAAAGGATGCAAACTCAGCTGAGTTTGATGAGAAGAGTAGTAATCCAGTTATTTCTACCATGAGTGCACAAGTAGATATCGTTGCTGGCAATGGTCAAATGGGTGGCAGCATGCGACTTGGTTTGTATAAAGCAGATTTGCTTGCGGGATCAGTTGTTGCCGGTGTCTACGGTAAGAGCCAAGTAAGTGAGAGGCATCGACATCGTTATGAGGTTAACAATAAATATCGAGATCAGATTAGCGCCACCGGCCTTGTTTTTTCTGGCTTATCTCCTGACAAAAATTTAGTTGAGTTTGTAGAACTTCCAAAATCTATCCACCCATATTATGTGGGCACTCAAGCACACCCAGAGTTTCTATCTAGACCAACTCATGCGCATCCACTTTTTGCCGGATTAATTGCTGCGGCGATCGCAAAGCATGGCAAGTGAAAAATTAGCTGATTTTTTCAATTTCTTATCAATTGAAAAAGGCCTATCGAAAAATACAACCGAGGCCTACCGGCGAGATTTAGATCGTTTTTTTCACTATTTATCGATAAACCAACTTTCAGTAGAGCAGGTAACTGCTGAGGATCTGAGCATGTATGTGGCTTGGCTTAGAGGTATGAACAACAGTGAGTTTAAGATCGGTGAATCTACGATTTCAAGAAACATCATCAGCGTAAGAAGCTACTTTTCCTATTTAGCCAAAGAGCATAAGTATTCAAATCCAGCCGCAAACTTTAAGCCGCCAAAGATTAGTAAACGTCTACCCAAAGCACTATCAATTGATCAAGTGTTAAGAATTATCAATATTTCTGGTACAGACTTGGTATCAGTTCGTGATCGAGCAGTGGTCGAGCTTTTGTACTCAACGGGTGCTCGAGTTAGTGAAATTATTAATCTCAATTTGCATGATATTGAGACGATAGCAAGTGCAGAGGATCTGATTACCACTGTTAAGTTAAAGGGTAAGGGTGGAAAAGAGCGGGTAGTACCAATCGGCAGTTTTGCTGTCACAGCTGTAAATGATTACTTAGCTAGGGCTAGGCCAAAGCTTTCAAAGGTATCTACCCAGAAAGCATTATTTTTAAATCAAAGAGGTGGCAGGCTTACTAGACAAAGTGCTTGGAATATTGTGGCAAAAGCTGCACAACGCGCTGGCTTAAAGGATCAAGTAACTCCGCACTCACTTAGACATTCATTTGCAACTCACTTATTAGATGGTGGAGCAGATATTAGAGTTGTTCAGGAGCTGTTAGGTCACTCTTCAGTTACTACAACTCAGATATACACTTTAATTACAATTGATCGACTGCGAGAAAGTTACAGTAGCGCTCACCCAAGAAGTAAGTAAGACTATCTACCGCGTAACCTACGAGCAATAATACTTTGATCACCCTTTGATTCTAGATCAGCAATAATTATTGAAAGAGATTCTCTAACTATGCGACCGCGATCAACTGCCAAACCAAGATCACCACGTAGTGCAAGTCGTGCTTGATCTAAATCATAAAGTTCATCAGGGGATAGATAGACGGTAATTTTCTCATCATGTTTTTCCCGTCCAGATGGCGTGCGATCAAATGCGTTTACGCGGCGACGAGGTGTTTGCCTAACCGCATTCTTTTGTTTTGATGCAACTAGGGGAGTTTCTGTAATCTCTTCCGCATTCTCGCGCTGTGAAGGAACTGCACTCAGCGTTGCAGTATTTCTAAATAACTCATCTGCTCCTGGCAGAGATACTCTACGACTCACTTTGCGCCTCCTCTAGCGATTAACTCCTTTGCCAAACGGCGATATGAAGCAGAACCAGTGCTACTGCTTGCATAAGCTGTAACTGGCAATCCAGCCACAGTAGATTCAGAAAAACGAACAGTTCTAGAGATTATCGTGTCAAAAACCTCATCTGGAAACTCTTTATCTATGAGCTCTAATACCTCACGTGAATGGCTTGTTTTACGTTCAAACATCGTCGCCAAAATTCCATAAATTGCTAACTCTGGATTGGTATTTTCCTTGATTTTTTCAATTGTCTTTTTAACCAATGAAAGACCTAGAACTGCGAAGTACTCACACTCCATTGGAATAATTACGCCATTTGAAGCAGTTAATGCATTTACAGTTAAGGTGCCAAGTGATGGTGAGCAATCAATAAGAATTGCATCATACTTATCTAGCACTGGTGCCAAAAGTTTACGAAGCTTATGCTCCTTTGCAATTTCAGATACAAAGGCTGCCTCTGCAGCTGCTAAATCCTCATGGCCTCTTATGAAATCCAAACCAGGAACTGCTGATTTGAGAATGAAATCCTCTAACTTTGCCTCAGAATCATTTAGTAGATACCAGATTGAACCGTACTGCTCACGTAGTGCAGCTCCTTTAATACCAAGTCCAGTTGTCATGGAGGCTTGAGAATCAAAATCTATAAGCAAAACTCGGCGACCAGCCTCTGCTAGCGCTGCACCTAAGTTAATTGCGGTAGTGGTCTTACCAACTCCACCTTTTTGGTTTACTACAGAGATAACTCTGGCATTTCCGGCCTCTGGTGTTTTTGGTGGCTCTGGAAAGTTCTTTATTTTTCTGCCCAATACATCAGCAGTTGTTGCCAAGCTTTCTTCACGTGGATTAGAGCGGGCAGGTGTATTTGTCGATTTAGCGTTTAACCGAGATGTCTGTCTAGCGTTTTTTCCCATGGCCAGAACCTACGGTGGGGCAAGTGCAAAGGCAAGGATGTGTGAAGTATCTTGTGCGCATGTCGCAAGAAATTTTTCCAACGCCAGTAGCAGCTGCACCATCGATCACAGATGGCAGGGTGGCTGGATTCTCCTTGCACTTAGAGAATTTTGATGGTCCCTTTGATTTGCTCTTGCAACTTATCTCAAGACATAAGATGGATATCACCGAGGTGGCACTTGGAACCGTCACCGATGAGTTCATTTCATATATAAAACAGCTAGAAAACAGTGAAAATGGCTGGGATTTAGATAAAACCACAGAATTTCTAGTAGTAGCTGCAACCTTGTTAGATCTTAAAGCAGC
Source organism: Actinomycetota bacterium (assembly GCA_009700155.1). Lineage (GTDB taxonomy): Bacteria > Actinomycetota > Actinomycetes > Nanopelagicales > Nanopelagicaceae > Nanopelagicus. The sequence continues at coordinate 24,617 of WLMP01000001.1, read as the reverse complement.
AAAACTTCTACCATCTGGGGAGGTAGATGATGAAGCTGATCTAGCACTACTTGAAGCTCGTGATCTGCTCTTTGCCCGGCTTTTGCAATATCGGGCATTTAAAGAAATCGCTTCAATATTTTCAGAACGCATTGAGCGAGAAGAGAAATCCTTTGCCAGGACTGTGGCCCTTGAACCACATTTCGCACAATTACTTCCTGAAGTACTAATCGGGGTTGGTGCACAACGCTTTGCTGCTATTGCCAACAGGGTACTAACCCCGAAGACAACACCTGCATTTAGCATCGACCACCTACACCGACCTTTAGTAAGCGTAGCCGAGCAGGCGGCAAAAGTTGTGGAGCAACTTCGAAGGGGTGGGCGAGTTACATTTCGAGCCTTAATCGCAGATGCAGGGTCGACCTTGGTTATTATCGCTCGTTTCTTGTCCTTGCTTGAGTTATATCGTGAAGGGGTCGTAAGGTTTGAGCAAGTTGTCTCACTAGGAGAGCTGCAGATAACCTGGGTAGGTAGCGCTGAAGGAGAAGTAACTGTCAGTGATGAGTTTGATTCTCCACCACAACTAGTAGATGAGGCCGATAATGTCTGAAGTTGAACTTCAACGTAGCTTAGAAGCGATACTTATGGTGGTTGATGAGCCAGTTTCTGAGCTTGTTTTAGCGCAAATTATCGAGACTCCAACAGAGGCAATAACCGCGGCCTTAACAGCACTTGCTGCCAAGTACGAGCAGGAACAACGTGGATTTGAATTGCGCCAAGTCTCAGGAGGATGGCGATACTACAGCCACCCTGATATGTCAGCTTTGGTGGAAAAGTTTGTTTTGGATGGTCAACAGGCTCGCCTTACCCAAGCAGCTTTAGAAACTTTATCTGTTATCGCATACCGGCAGCCAGTTTCCAGAGCGCGAGTATCAGCCATTAGAGGGGTTAACGTAGAGGCGGTAATGAAAACGCTAGTTAACCGGGGATTAGTCGAAGAGGCGGGCATAGAGGGAGAATCTGGCGCAGTTTTATACCAAACCACCTCGTTTTTTCTTGAAAAACTTGGGCTAAATTCAATTGCAGATCTTCCGGCCTTAGCACCATTCCTACCTGACATTGATGGCTTAGATGAGTTGCTATCAACTCTGACTGATTAATCTCACCTAACTCTTCATTTTTGATCGTTCTTAATTCACGCTAGAGTTATGCGTGGCTCAAACTAGATTAAATAAGATTATTGCCGACGCAGGCATTGCTAGCAGGCGAGCTGCTGATCAATTAATTCTCGAAGGCCGTGTAAGTGTTGACGGTGAAGTCATTACTGAACTTGGAAATAAGTTTGATCCGGAAATCTGTGACATTAAAGTTGATGGTGAGAGTTTATCTATTAGTAAGTCTAAGACTTACCTAGCCTTTCATAAACCAGCAGGCGTAATTTCTACCATGTCAGATCCAGAGGGCAGAAGTAATCTGGGCGATTTTTTTAAGGATCGAAAGGATCGGCTTTACCATGTTGGTCGTTTAGATAAGGATTCAGAAGGTTTAATACTTCTAACTAATGATGGCGAATTGGCCCACCGGGCTACTCATCCATCCTATGGATTGGAAAAGCGCTACCTAGTGGAGATCGAAGGGGAGTTTAATAAGCAGCTCTCTGATCAGCTTCTGCAAGGGGTCCGGCTAGAGGATGGGTTGGCCAGGGCGGTAAAGGTTATTCATGCCAGGGCGGTTAGCCGCAATCACCACTGGGTAGAGATAACCATTCACGAGGGTAGGTATCACATAATCAGAAGACTTATAGAGTCCCTTGGACTGAAGGTGTTACGTCTGATCCGTTTAGATTTTGGTCCGATCTCTCTAGGGGATATGAAGCCCGGTCGACACAGAGTCTTGAATTCACAAGAAATGACTAATCTATTTAACCTTTTAAAGTTAAACACATAAAACGACAATATAAATAGCTTTTTATCTATTTATCTATATTTGTTCTATTATTTATTAACCATTTATCGACAAATTTGTACTCAAATTTAGGTCGTTTTGTCGCTTTATTGTTTTTTGGGGCTGGAAACGAAAAACCTTAAATTGCTTTATCAACATTTGTATTAAATATTTCTCTATAAAGCGACATCTATATTTATTACTTAAACCTTAATCGCCTTTGCAGCCCTTCTCGGTACTATTACTAAATGAGAGTTAGGGCTATTAGGGGAGCAACCCAGCTTGAGCAAGATACTGCTCAAGAGATGGAGCATTGTGTCGGGGATCTACTGACCCAGATGCTTGAAGCAAATAACCTTTCCAAGGCGGATTTGATCTCAGTCATTCTTACCGCTACCCAGGATCTAAAAAGTGATTTTCCAGCAGCTGCAGCTAGAAAGATTGGTTTAGGGTCAGTTCCGCTTTTGTGCTCAGTTGAAATAGATGTCACTGGAGCACTGCCTAGGGTGGTTAGGGTAATGATGCATGCGAATCTGGATGCAGAGTTATCAGATGTTAAGCATATTTACCTTAAAGGCGCTGCGGTTTTGCGCAAAGATCTAGCACAATAGAGTGATGATCGGATCCGTACGCATAGTTGGCGCAGGTCTAATTGGAACATCGATTGGCTTAGCACTTAAATCTTCATCAGTCGCAGTTGAAATGGTTGATACCGATGCCCATGCGCAAAGAATTAGTAATGACTTAGTTAAGGGCAGTCCAATTACTCATCCTGATTTGATTTTAATTGCAGTACCGCTAGCACAAAATGAAAGTGTTGTTTTAGAACAGCTAAATAGCAATCCGACATCAATAGTTTGCGATATTGCTAGCGTAAAGTCTGATCTTCTACTTAAGGTTGAAAAATTATCAGATAATGCCGCAAATTTTGTTTCATTACACCCAATGGCTGGTCGGGAGATTGCCGGAGCAGAGGGTGCAAGAGCTGATCTGTTTCAAGGAAGAGCTTGGGTTGCAATTAAAAGCGCGCAATCTAGTTCAGATGCCTTATCAATTGCAGATCAATTGATCAAAATTTGTGGTGCAACTGCCTACTGGTTAACACCACAAGAGCATGATCTAGTCGTAGCCAAAATTTCCCACTTGCCGCAAATTTTAAGCTCAGCTTTAGCGATGCAATTACTTGATGTTTCTGAAGAAAATTTGAATATTGCAGGGCAGGGTTTAAGAGATGTAACAAGACTTGCCCAATCAGATCCACTGTTATGGAGTGAGATCTTAATTCAAAATAGAAGTGCAATTAAGCCAGCACTTAGCCAAATCATTGACCAGTTAACAGAATTGAATAAAAGTTTAGATAATGCGAATAAGGCTGATCTATTCAAGTTTCTTAACTCTGGCGTGAATGGTAAAAATAAGATTCCTGGAAAGCATGGCGCTCGAGAGCGTAATTACTCTTATCTTCCAATTGTTATTGATGATAAGCCCGGTGAATTGGCTCGAATTTTTAATGAATGTACAAAGGCAGCAGTCAACGTGGAGGATTTAAGTATTGAGCATTCACCTGGCCAAGAGACAGGATTAATAACCTTGGCTCTATCTGAAAGTGATTGTGAAAAGCTTGCAGATCACATGAACAAGCAGGGTTTTAAGGTCCATCCTGCAAAAAATCGATAAATATATTTACTACTAAAGATAGACTGCTCGCATGTCTGCCTTAGTGTTAGCAATTGATGGGCCAAGTGGTTCAGGCAAATCCTCAACTGCCAAAGCTATTGCACTTCGAGCAAACTGGAGTTACTTAGATACCGGAGCTTTATATCGGGCGGTAACTTTACTTGCACTTGAGAATAAAGTATCTGATGAAGAAAATTTGCTCTCATTGCTTCAACAAAATGAAATATCTTTTTTAACCGATCCAGCAAAGCCACAAGTATTTTTAAATGGTAATGATGTATCTAATGAGATACGACTGCAACGAATTAATGATCATGTCAGTCAAATAAGTGCAATGCCTGGGGTAAGAAAAGTTCTTTTAGACATACAGCGTAAATACATAAGTGAAGCACCGATTGGGATTGTGGTTGAAGGAAGAGATATCGCAACAGTTGTAGTTCCAAATGCCCAATTGAAAATTTATTTGCATGCTGATATTAACGCCAGAGTAAAACGGCGCGAGGGTGAAATGTCTGAACCGGTTAAGTCTGAAGTCGTTGAAAAATCATTGGCTAGCCGCGATGAAATCGACTCAAATCGAACTGTTTCACCGCTTGCGCAAGCAGATGATGCTGCAGTAATTGATTCGACTCGTTTAACACTGGATGAAGTTACTGATCAGATTTGGAAATGGCTTAAACAGCGAAACTTATTAGGTCTACCAACAGTTGCAGTTATCGGTAGACCAAATGTTGGTAAGTCAACCTTAGTAAATCGAATGATCGGCAGGCGAGAGGCAATAGTTGAAGATACACCTGGTGTCACCAGAGATCGAGTTAAGTATGAAGCAGAGTGGAATGGCAGAAGATTTTTCTTAATTGATACCGGTGGTTGGGAAGTCAAACCTGAGGGAATCTCTGAAAAAATTACCGCAGGAGCTGAAGCGGCTATTGCTGAAGCAGATTTGGTTATGTTTGTAATAGATGCTCAGGTGGGAGCGTTAGATGAAGATGAGTCACTTGTTAATTTACTACGTAAAAGTGGGAAGAAAGTTTTATTAGTTGCAAACAAAATTGACAATGCCGAAGACGAATCTGATGGATATGCTCTTTGGAACTTAGGCTTAGGTGAGCCACGATTTGTTTCGGCATTGCATGGAAGAGGTAGTGGAGATTTACTAGATTTATTAATTCAGCAGATGCCAGAGGTTGGCACCCAGCAAGTAGATGATGGATTTAGGCGAGTAGCTTTAGTTGGTCGACCAAATGTTGGTAAATCAAGTTTACTTAATATCCTTGCAGGCTCAGCAAGATCATTAGTAGATGATGCTGAAGGGACAACAAGAGATGCTGTTGATGAACTTATTGAGTTTGGTGGATCAACTTGGAGATTTATCGACACAGCTGGCATAAGAAGAAGAGCACATCAAGCAAGTGGAACTGATTATTACGCTTCACTAAGAACACAGATTGCGTTGGAGCGAGCAGAGGTTGCACTGGTGATATTTGATGCTTCGCAGATTTTGACTGAACAGGATATAAGAATTGTCAGTATGGCTGATGAAGCAGGTAAAGCGATTGTTGTAGTAATGAATAAGTGGGATTTAGTAGATGAAGAACGTCAGCTGGTACTAGATAAGGAAATTGAACGTCAGCTTGAAAGATACCCATGGGCTCAACGGGTTAATTTGTCGGCAAAGACGGGCTGGCACCGTGACCGTTTAGCTCCAGCTCTTCGGACTGCTCTTGCTAGTTGGGAGAAACGAATCCCAACTGCAAAGTTAAATGCATTCCTGGGCGAGCTTGTTGGTGCAAATCCACCACCAGTTAGATCTGGAAAGCAACCTAAGATTAAGTTTGCTACCCAAGCCGGAACTTGCCCACCTAAGTTTGTAATCTTTGCAACGGGCTTCCTAGAAAATGCCTACCGCAGATTCATCGAGCGAAGGCTAAGAGAGGATTTCGGATTTATCGGCACACCAGTTGAGGTGGCTGTAAAGCTTAAGGAAAGAGATGATGCTTAATATTCCAAATGCGCTTACCTTGCTCAGAGCTCTGGGGGTACCAGCATTTTTATACCTTTTATTGGTAGCCGATCAACCTATTTTTGCATTCGCTGTAATTGCCATAGGTGGGGCAACTGACTATTTAGATGGCAAAATTGCTCGAGCTTTAAATCAAACAACTGAGTTTGGAGCAAAATTTGATCCAGTTGTAGATCGGCTATACATCACAGCAGTAATCCTGGCTCTTGCAAGCAAAGATTACCTGCCGTGGGAGTTAGTTATATCGATTATTGTTCGAGATCTTGTATTGGCCATTGTTATTTTGTATCAGAAGATTAAAGGGTATGGATACCTCGAGGTCTCATTTCTTGGCAAAGCAGCCACATTTAATTTGCTCTATGCCTTCCCATTACTGCTGCTAACTGAGGTTAGCGCTATCGGCGAAGCCGCTTATATTGCCGGTTGGGCATTTGCAATTTGGGGAGTAACACTATACTTCTACACAGGTTTTCAGTATCTTATTAAAGCTGTAAAGACTTTTAGATAGGGGAGTGATGTCAAAGGTTCCAGATAATCTTCGCTACACAAAAGAGCATGAGTGGGTTGAAGAGATTGCGCCAAATAGATTTAGAATTGGTATCACTGATTACGCCCAATCAGCACTTGGCGATATTGTTTACATACAGCTTCCTAAAGTTGCCTCAGTTGTTGCGGCAAACTCTGTATGTGGTGAGGTTGAATCTACTAAGAGCGTATCTGAAATTTATGCGCCTATCTCTGGAACAATTGTTGTAATAAATGAAAAATTAGATTCAAATCCAGAAGTTATTAACTCAGACCCTTATGGTCAAGGGTGGATTGCAGAGATAGAGATTGCTGGGACGGCTTTATCAGAAACACTACTTTCGGCCCAGGATTACCAAAAATTGACCGCTTGACCCAATGCGGTCTAAGCAATAGTGTCAGCCTATAGTTTAACTTAACTCATGGAGGAGCATAAGTGGCAGATAAAGTAACACCTCCCAATGATTTAACCTCCACCTTAAATTTACGTCAATTAAGAGCTATTCCAGGAAGTATTGCTGCGGAAGAACTATATAAATCACTTTCAGCAGAGCAACAAGATGTAGTTAACGCACTTTCATCTGGAGTTGGAATATTGCTAGTGCTAAAAGGTGCTGGAGTTGGTGGCAGATATCTACTGGATGCATCTGAGACGAAAATCGGCCGAGATATAAATAATGAAATTTGTTTGGATGACATCACGGTTTCACGCTCGCACGCAATAATTTCTAAGTCATCTGATGGATACTCTGTAAAGGATCTTGGCAGTTTAAATGGTACTTATTTGAATGCAGTGTCAGTTCGAGACTCAAAGATAAGTAATGGGGATGAGATTCAAGTAGGCAAGTACCACTTAACATTATTTATTGGTGGTAAGTAAATGGCCGTTCCAGCAAGAGCATACTTAAGCATTGGTGAAGTTCTATCCAAGTTAAAGGCAGAGTTTAGCGACATAACTATCTCTAAGATTAGATTTCTTGAGTCTGAGGGATTAATCGAGCCACAGCGAACACCAAGCGGTTATCGTAAATTTACTAATAATGATCTAGAAAGGTTGCGCTTTGTCTTACTAGCACAGCGTGATCAGTACCTGCCATTAAAAGTCATTAAAGATAATTTAGATGCAATGGATCGTGGTTTGGTGCCAGCAAAGACAATTGGCGCTGTTGCAACTCCAAGATTAGCCGCTCAAGATGGTGTATTGACCTCAGATCAATTTGCTAGCAATAACGACCTTCGCTTAACTCGTGCTGAATTAATATCTGCATCAAATTTAAGTGATGAACAACTAGCCGAGATTGAATCCTATGGGCTAATTTCAATTCGCGGCCGTCATTACGATAGTGATGCACTTGCAGTAGCCAAAGCTGTTGCAGAAATTTCAGCATTTGGTATCGGCGCAAGACATCTTCGAGCATTCAAGACCGCAGCTGATCGCGAAATTGGTTTAGTTGAACAAGTAACAACGCCATTGCTTAGACAAAAAGGTTCAGAGGCAATCGCTAGGGCAGAAGAGGTAGAAAAAGAGCTAGCTTCACTATCGATTCGCCTACACGCTTCACTAGTTCGTGCTGGATTGCACCGAACCAAATAATATTTTTAATTTCATAAATGAGTAAATATCATCCTGTTGAGGTAATGGGCGTTCGAGTTGAAATGCCATCTAATCAACCAATAGTTTTGTTAAAAGAATTAGATGGGGTGCGATACCTACCAATTTGGTTAGGGGCAGTTGAAGCAACTGCAATTGCATTTGCCCAACAAGAAGTGGTGCCACCAAGGCCGCTAACCCATGACCTTTTTAAAGAAGTTCTAGGACAACTTGGTGCTAAGTTAAACACCGTCTATCTAACTGAGATTAAAGATGGAATCTTCTATGCCCAATTAAACTTTCAAGATGGTCCTGCAATATCAGCTCGTCCAAGTGATGCCATTGCTTTAGCCCTTCGAATTGGGGTTCCCATACTGGCTAGCGATGAACTGCTTGAGGCAGCAGGTATTGAGATTCCCGATCAATCCGAGGATGAGGTTGAACGGTTCAAGGAGTTTTTGGACCAGATAAATCCAGAAGATTTCTTAAGTTAAGTCCAACCCTAAACCTGTGGTTAAGTTTTTCGTGTCGGTGCCTGGCCTTGAGCCCGATCTCTTCTACAATTAGCCATTCCCCATAGAATTGAGTCCCCATGAGTGAAAATACCGAGATCGGCTACCGCGGCGCTACCGCATGTGTTGCTGCTGGAATTTCTTATCGTCAATTAGATTATTGGGCACGTACTGGATTAGTTGAACCAGGAGTTAGAGGAGCTGCCGGATCTGGATCTTCTCGACTATATGGGTTTAGAGATATTTTGGTTCTAAAAATTGTAAAGCGCTTACTAGATACCGGTGTATCACTTCAAAATATTAGAACTGCTGTTGAACACCTGCGCTCTCGTGGCGTTTCTGATCTAGAAAGCATCACATTGATGAGCGATGGTGCTTCAATTTATGAGTGCACAAGCGCAGATGAGATTGTCGATCTTTTGCAAGGTGGTCAAGGCGTCTTTGGAATTGCTATCGGTAAGGTCTGGACTGAGGTCGAAGGTTCTTTATCAACCCTGCAAGGGGAGAGCTTAACTGATGGGTCATTAGTAGTAAGTGGTGAATCTAACGATGAATTGGCTCAACGAAGAAAACTAAAAGGCGCTTAAACCAATTATTATAACTTCCCTTAAGTAAGAAATGGGGAGTGATGGCGCATAGATCAGATTTCACCAGCCGTCATATCGGCCCCAATGAGTACCAAATTCAAACCATGCTTATTGAGCTTGGTTTTAATGATCTTGAAACATTTATCAAATCTGTCGTGCCAAGTAATATTCATATTAAAGGAGAGATTGAAAAATCTCTGCCAGCGGGAATCTCAGAAGTTGATGCAATCGCTGAGATCTCAACAATAGCCAAAAAAAATACTGTAGTTAAGTCTTTAATTGGTACTGGCTATTATGGAACGATAACTCCGCCAGTTGTATTACGAAATGTATTAGAAAATCCTGGTTGGTATACAGCTTACACGCCATATCAGCCGGAGATAAGTCAGGGCAGATTAGAAGCAATATTTTCATTTCAAACTGCAGTAACAGATTTAACTGGCTTAGCTATTGCAAATGCTTCAATGCTTGATGAGGCAACAGCTGCTGCCGAAGCTATGACTTTAGCAAGAAGAGTCTGGCAAGGCAGTGATGATGCAGTAATTTTGATTGATAAGCATTTACACCCTCATGTTAAAGCGGTGATTCAAACAAGAGCAAAGCCACTTAAAATTAAGGTAATTGAAAGTGATTTTGAGTCAAATGATTTTACTAATGATATTTTTGCTGCGGTAATTGCTTATCCAGATAGCACAGGTCGCATTAAAGATCCAAGAAAAATTATTGAAGCAGTTAAAAGCAAGGGCGCACTAGCGATAGTTGATTGCGATTTGCTTGCACTAACAATATTTAAATCACCAGGTGAGCTAGGGGCCGATATTGCTGTTGGTAGTGCGCAAAGATTTGGTGTTCCAGTTGGTTTTGGTGGTCCGCATGCAGGTTTCATGGCAGTTAAAAATGGTCTTGAAAGATCTTTGCCAGGGAGATTGGTTGGCCAATCAGTTGATAATAATGGCAATCCAGCATTTAGATTGGCACTGCAAACTAGGGAACAACATATCCGTAGAGATAAAGCAACATCTAATATTTGCACTGCTCAAGTTTTACTAGCTGTAATTTCAGCTTTTTATGCAATGTGGCATGGTCCAGAGGGACTGACTGCAATTGCAAAGCAAATACAAAATTATGCTCTGAGATTTAGAACGGCAGCAAAGCATGCTGGGCTTAGTGTTGATGAGTATCTAGTTTTTGACACTATCAGTATTAAGAATGTTGATGCCAAGAAGTACATTTCACTTGCACGATCTTCTGGCTATAACTTAAGAATGATTTCAGATAGTGATCTGTCAATTTCATTTGATGAGACTGTTACTAATTCAGATTTTCAAGAGTTGCTTCAAGTTTTTAAGTTAACTGATATTGCAGCACCTGATATTGATCCTTCACTTAACAGGCAAAGTACTTTCTTGACTCATCCAGTATTTAACACCTATCACTCTGAAACTTCGATGCTTAGATATATTAGGTCACTATCTGATCGTGATCTTGCCTTAGATCGCACGATGATCCCATTGGGCTCTTGCACAATGAAGTTAAATGCAACCTCGGAAATGATTCCAATAACCTGGAGTGAGTTTAATTCTATTCATCCATTTGCTCCGGTTGATCAGACTAGGGGATACCTAGAGTTGATTGATTCATTAAGTAAGTGGCTAATCTCAGTAACTGGTTATGATGCAGTCTCATTACAACCAAATGCAGGTTCACAAGGAGAGTTTGCTGGACTTTTAGCTATTAGAAATTACCTAGATAGTAAAGGGCAATCAGATCGTGATATTTGTTTAATTCCGGCAAGTGCTCATGGCACTAATGCTGCTAGCGCAGTGATGGCAGGAATGAAAGTTATAGTAATTGAGTGCGACTCCGACGGTAATGTGAGTTTAAGTGATCTTAAATCTAAGATAGAACAATATAAATCTACTTTAGCTGCGCTGATGGTCACTTATCCATCAACCCATGGTGTTTTTGAGGAAGCAATCTCTCAAATTTGCGAAATGATTCATGATGCGGGTGGTCAGGTTTATGTTGATGGTGCTAACTTAAATGCACTTGTTGGAGTTGCAAAACCTGGAAAATTTGGTGCTGATGTTTCGCATTTAAATTTACATAAGACATTTTGTATTCCACATGGTGGCGGGGGACCAGGAGTTGGACCAGTAATTGCCAGAGCACATTTAGCACCATTTTTACCAAACCATCCAGCAAATGAATTAGCTGGTCCTGCCACAGGTCCTGGGCCAGTATCAAGTGCTCCCTTTGGCTCTGCATCAATTCTGCCAATTTCCTGGATGTATATTCGAATGATGGGTGGGGCAGGCTTAACTAAAGCCACTGAAGTTGCAATATTGTCAGCAAATTATCTTGCAAAGAAGCTTGATCCATTATTTCCAGTCCTATATCGAGGGCAAAATGGCCATATAGCTCATGAGTGCATTATCGATATTCGTGAAATTACTAAGAAAACTGGTGTAACAGTTGATGATATTGCTAAGCGTTTGATGGATCACGGCTTTCATGCACCGACAGTAAGTTTTCCAGTTACTGGAACTATGATGATTGAACCAACCGAATCTGAAGATATTAGGGAGTTAGATAGATTTGTGGCAGCTATGGAGAGCATAAGATCTGAAATTTCAGATATTGAATTGGGTAAATTAACTGTTGAAGAATCTCCACTTAGATTTGCTCCTCATACCATCGGTGATCTAGTTAGCAAGCAATGGGATCGAAAATATGAAAGAGAGATTGGCGCATTTCCAACTGGTGAAGAGTTTGGAATTGGAAGATCTGGTAAATATCTGCCGACTGTGGGCCGCATAGATGGGGTTTATGGGGATAGGAACTTAGTCTGTAGTTGTCTGCCAATCGAGGAGTTAGCTTCAAACTAACTTTCTTACTTTACATAATGTGGATTATCGGCGAATATAGAAGCGTCTAATACCCTCATAACTGACCATTTTCCATGCTTCAATCACGATTCCAAGGCTCATCTTTGATCTTCCATTTTCACGTTCAATAAAGGTTATTGGTACTTCAACTAGATCAAACTTACTTCGAACAGCATTTAAGGCAATCTCAATTTGAAAGCCATATCCACTACTTCTTATCTTTGAAAGTTCGATTGTTTTAAGCAGATCTCTTGGCAGCACTCGATACCCAGAGGTTAAATCCTTGCAATCTAGTCCTAAAACAATTGATGCATATGCTGTTCCAAATCTAGATATCAATCGTCTTCGCTTTGGCCAATTAATAACTGCTCCACCAGCTATCCATCTTGTACCGATAACTAAAGTCCTTGAGTTCGCACTGGCGAGTAATTGTGGCAGCTGCTCTGGTTGATGACTTAAATCAGCATCCATTTCAATAAAATATGAGTAGTCACCCTTTAGGCCATACTCAAAGCCGGCCAAATATGCAGGTCCAATGCCACCTTTTTTACCTTGAACAATTACATGCAGATTTTTAATACCGGAACTAAGGGCAATCTGTGAAGTTTTATCCGGAGAGTTATCGTCAACAATTAAAATATCAATCTTATACTTTGACTCAAGAGTCTTTGAGACTAAAACTATCCTTGCTAATAGTTGCAGAATAGACTCAGATTCGTTGTAGGTGGGTATTATTATTAATACATTATCCATTACGTCGCACTCGCCTAAGTAGAAGTAATAGCATTAGTGATAGTAAAAATGGCTCTAGGTATTTACCAACCGTTTGAGTGATAGTCATACCCTCTACTGTTTGGATACGATCTACTAGCGTTGATTGTTTGAATTTTTCTAAAGAACTAATGATTTTTCCATCACCGGTGATAAAAGATGTAACACCGGTAGTTGAAACATAGGCAACACTACGTCCGGTTTCTAAAGCTCTTACTTTAGCAATTACAAGCTCTTGATCTAGTTGAGCTGTATCTCCAAAGGTGGCATTGTTTGTTTGCACAACAATAAAACTAGAGGATATCTGATCTCTAAAACTATCATTAATTACTTCATAGCATATTAATACTTGAAAAGACTTATCATTAACCTTAAAGATCTCATCATGTGTACCCGCCACAAAATCGTTTATCTCATTAGCATATGGCGAAAGTTTTGTGGCTATTGATCGCATTGGTAGATACTCCCCAAATGGCGTGAGATATCGCTTTGTATAAATCTGAGTTAACTCTGGAGTAAAAAACATTGATTGATTGTTTAATCCAGCACTTGATTTAGTGACTCCCCCGACTAGCAATGAAGTTTCAAGCAGCTTTGATGCATCTACTATCTGTTGGTACACGTCTTTGTTCGTTTTTACATCAATATCTACAGCATTTTCTGGCCAAATAATTAGCTCAACATCCTCATTCAGTTTGCGGGTTTGGTCTAAATGACGGAGAAACACTTCTCTCGGCTTTGAATTAAAATCAAGACCAAGATTACTGACTCCTCCTTGGACTAATGCGATTTTTACTTCACCAGTACTTTGTACTGACTTTGGTAGAAGTGAGGATAAAAAGAGAATTGCAACCACAATAATTAGTGAGCGCAGACTTCTTATTGCTACTAGTAAGGCAATTACCCAGGCTACTAGTACCACTCCCCCTATCGGATAGAGCACAGAAAATGGACTATCTGTTTGTGTGTAACTCAATCTCGACCAACCAAAGCCAGTAAAGGGAACTGTGCGCAGTAGAAGTTCAACTAGAACATAACTACTAGCAAAGATAAGAGGTTTATAGCGATCACTCTTGTTAAAGAACAGTGCTGGTATGACAAAAAATAATGCTTGCATAAAACAGAGAGCTAGCCAAGGAAAACTTCCAACATAGATTCCAGTCCAATACTGTGAAGGAAGAAGTAGTCCGAGCCCAAAAAGATATGAACCGAAGATTTGATTCCTCTTATTTGAAGTATCTAGTGCATAGAACCAAACAAACAATCCCAGAAAGGTAGATATCCAGAGTTCAAATGGTGCAAATGCTGTAGAAGAAACTAAGCCACCAACTAGCGATATTAGTACTTTCATAATTGCCAGCCTAAAGCACTGATAATGCGATCAATGCTGGCACCTAAGCCAAATTCGTCCTGCAAACTCCTTATCTTAGATAAAGATTTAGGTTTTTCAGGTAATGAAATATTCATCTCCGGTATTGGAACATCTAGAGCACAACCTACTAACTTTGGTGCAATCTCGGCATAATCAAGACCTTCCAGTATTTTCTTCTTTATATTTGCAGTTAGACGCTGGTCATCTTCTTTTGTAGCTAAAACAACTTCTGGCAGAGATGAGAAAATGTTAGCAATGCTTGCCGCTCCCTTTTCACCTATTCCTCTAATACCGGGAAGTCCGTCAGATGAATCTCCCCTAATCATGGCAAAGAGTGCATACCTATCACCGGGGATTTGATACTTATTCTGTATCCATTTCAAGTCGACTAAATCATGATTAGAGATACCTTTTGCAAGATATACAACTTTTACATCACGTTTATCATCAACAAGTTGAAAAAGGTCTCGATCGCCAGTCACAATTCTGATCGGCCCATTTTGTTTAACACTAAAAGTAGCCATTAGGTCATCCGCTTCATAATCATCAACACCTAATAGCGGAATTCCTAGCGCATCCAAAACATCCAGAAGAATTGGAATTTGCGGAGATAATGTATCGGGTTCGTCTTCTTCTCCACTGTCATCAACTCTATTTAGTTTGTACTCTGGAAATAACTCAACCCTCCAGCTAGGACGCCAATCTCCTTCTAGGCAGGCAACTAACCTATTTGGCTGGTACTTCAATATTAATCTGGATGTCATATCTAAATATCCACGAATAGCATTTACGGGAATACCTTTTGGCGAAACCAAAGTGTCTGGCATACCAAAATATGCTCGATACCATAATGAAGCACTATCTAAAAGCATTAATGTCATAAGGCAGCTCCAGCATATGCGATAACACCACGGTCGACTTTAGTTAATGCTTGATCAATTACAGATTGAAGATGAGGAGCAGCCACGCGCAATTGGCGAAGTAAATCGATTATCTGTTTCATAGATCTGACAAAATCACCGACTGTTAAGTCATTACCTTTCAGTACTGAGGTTAGAGAGTTACCACTTGCCCACTTGTGCGAAGCCCAGCAAAATCCAAAATCTGGAGCTCGCATCGGCTCTAAGTTTAGATCAGTTTCAGCGGAGTGAATTCTTCCATAGATCTTTGAAATACCAGACAAAGCAGTTTGAATTTCTCCCCTTGGAATCTTGGCAGCTTCATCATTTCTCGACTCATAAATGCATGAAGAAATAACGGCTACTAAGTCGGTAGCTGACAAATTCGAAAAGAGATCAGCTCGAATCGATTCAGCAATTAGTAGATCTGTTTCGCCATAAATCTTTGCAAGCATTTTTCCAGGTTTAGTTATTTGATCATTATCGATATACCCAAATTTATCTAGGATAATCTTGATTCGATCAAATCGCTTTGCAATTACGTTCGTTCTGCTGTTAATTCGCTCAGTAAGGCCATCTATTTCCCGTTGAAGTCTTAGTGCTCGTTCAGCAAAGCGAGAGTGATTTTCTCTATCTGGACAGCTATGGCATATATGGTTCTTCATTCGCTTTCGAATACTAGCGATCTCATCATCTATTTCAGCTCTTTTGCGTTTACTTCTTTTGCTATCACTTTCTAACTTCTTAATCTGTCCACGTAATTGAGAATATTCAATAAAATCACCCTTATCGCACTTAGCTTCAATGAAAAGAGAGTCTCTAGCAGATTCATTTTTTCTGATCTGCTTCGCAAGGCCAACTACTGCTTTATCGGCTTGAAATTGTGCCAGAGAGGATTCGAGGGATGTTCTGGCCTTGTCTGAACCAAACTGTGAAATCAAATTTATACTCATGTTGTAAGTTGGTTTAAATGAACTTTTCAATGGATAGGTTCTAGTTGAAGCCAAACCTCCTACAGAGGTGGAATCCAATTCGTTTCCCCATAAAATCACTGCATTACCTTCTATATCAATTCCTCTTCGACCTGCTCTGCCGGTTAGTTGAGTGTATTCACCCGGTGAAATAGCAACATGGCCCTCACCATTCCATTTACTAAGCTTTTCTAAAACAACAGTTCGTGCTGGCATATTTATACCTAACGCCAATGTCTCGGTTGCAAAAACTGCTTTCACTAATCCTCTTTGAAACAACTCTTCAACAGTGACCTTAAAAGCTGGTAATAGACCTGCATGATGTGCGGCTACACCTCGCTCCAGCGCATCTGCCCATTCGTAGTACCCCAAAACTACAAGATCCTCTTCGGCAAGGCTCTTAATATTTTTTGCAACGACTTCTCTGATGCTAGAGCGCTCTTGACTATTTGTTAATCGAATTCCAGCAGTCAAACATTGACGTACGGCAGCATCGCAATTGTTTCGTGAGAAAATGAAAGTAATAGCAGGTAACAGACCCTCCCGGTCGAGCTTTTCAATAATCTCAGACCGAGTTAACGATTTTGGACCTTTTGGTTTCTCACGCCAAGTGCCTCTTACCTGTCGATAAGAATCGCGCTCCAGCCTGGTCAGTTCGGGGTTTAGCTTGTGATTTTCTCCGAATAGATCTACAAGTCGATTGCCAAATAACACATGCTGATAAAGAGGAACTGGTCTGATTTCACTAACTATAACTTCGGTATCACCGCGGACTGTTTGCAGCCATTCTCCAAACTCCTCAGCATTCGATACTGTTGCTGAAAGAGATATTACTTGCACCGCTTCAGAAAGATGTATAAGAATTTCTTCCCAAACTGCTCCCCTAAACTTGTCCGCTAAGTAATGAACTTCATCCATTACAACATACTTAAGATCGTTGATTGTTGAAGAATTTGAGTAAATCATGTTTCTTAAGACCTCTGTTGTCATAACAACTATTTGTGCCTCTGAGTTTATTGAGGTATCACCCGTAAGAAGTCCTACTTTTGACTCACCGTACTTCTCGCTAAGTTCGGAAAATTTCTGATTAGATAATGCTTTAATTGGCGTTGTATAAAAGCACTTGCCGCCAGAATTTATGACTAAATCAACAGCAAACTCCCCGACAATTGTTTTGCCTGCACCTGTAGGTGCAGCGACTAGAACACCTTTGCCATTTTCCAATGCATGACAAGCCTCGATTTGGAAGGGGTCCAACTCGAATGGAAAGGTATCTGCGAATTTTTTAGTTTTAGGGTATTTGTTCATCAACTTGGTTTTTGCATAACTCTCGGAAGGTGAAAGAGTCATGTTACTACCCAGGTGTTAAGCGCTTTAGGTAAAACACTTACCGTAATTGGTAGAGTCGATACAAACTCACCATCGGCATATGAATCAGTCTGAGCCGAGATGCTAATTTCTTTGCCACGCATAGTACTTACCTTTGGGTGATAAATGTGAGCTCCGGTGAAAATTTTGGGAAAGAGTGTAAGTAGTTTGATCTTTGATACCGGATTAACAACTAACACATCTAGCTGACCATCGCTATTTACAGCATTCGGACTGATCTTCATTCCACCACCGTAGCAATAACCATTAGCAACCGATAGCAGCATTGCTTTTCTTGAAATTATCTCATTGTCAATATTTAATTCGTACTCAATCGGCTTAAATCTATTAAGGGTAAGAAGCATTGCAAGAGTGTATTTTAACCTACCTTTTGGCCATTTAAACTTATTTGCAAGCGAATTAACTTTTGCATCAAAACCAGTACTTAAAACTTGAACATAGAAATGGCTATGCAAGTCACTAGAAACCCTACCAACATCAATTGTATCGGTGCTACTGTCTGAAAAAATTTGAAACAAATCTATAACATTTTTTTTATGCAGTCCTAATGTTCTAGAAAAATCATTACCAGTTCCAGCAGCCACTACACCAAAGGCAATATTTGTTTTGACAATATGTTGGATGCATAAGTTAACTAGGCCATCTCCTCCAAAAGCGATAACTTTGGAATAATTCCCAGTTCTAAGCTGTGATTGTAAAACAGAGTCTGTGGCTTTAGCACTATCTTCATTAATGATATAAAACTCTTGTCCAGTTTGCTGCAATAAAGTAGAAAAATGACGAACAAGCGGTAAAGCTTTACGCTTTCCTGCTTTCTTGTTTACAACCAAGAGCCACATTAGATCTCTTCTGGTTTAGATATTGGTGTTACTCCCGTATCAACCTCAGAGTTCTTGTTACGTCTCTTATCAACTAATAATGCAAATAGTCCTGCTGCAAAATAGATCAGACACAAGGGAATCGCTAGAAGTGTCATCGTTATAGGATCAGGAGTTGGCGTGAAAGCAGCGGTAAATAGAAAACATGAGAACACTGCTATGCGCCATGGCCGAAGAATGGATTTTCCAGAAAGTACTCCTAATAAGTTCAAGGCTACTAAGAAGAGTGGCAGAATGAATGCAAATCCGAATATCAAGATCAATCTCAAAACAAAATCTAGATACTCATCAAATCTTACAAGGTTCTCTAGATTACTTGGCGTAAAACCTAATAAGATCTCAACTGCGTGTGGCAAAATCAAATAAGCTAAGGAAGATCCAGTTAAGAAAAGTGGCGTAGCAATTATTGCAAATACAATGGCAGTTCGTTTTTCTTTTTTGTGTAAAGCAGGTGTGATAAAAGACCAAAGTTGGTATATCCAAATCGGAGCCGCAACAATGACTCCGGTTAAAAGCGAGATCTTTACTTGAAGGTTAAACGGGCCAAGAATTCCATTAACGTAAAGGTCACCACACTCATTATTTGATGGAGCGGAAGAATCACCTAAGTCACAGAAAGGTAAAGTAAGAAGCCTGACTATTTCTTGATAGAAAATCCAACCAATTGACGCTGCAATAATGATTGCAAGAACCGATTTAATAAGTCTGTTACGAAACTCTTTAATATGGTCAAGCAGTGGCATTTTCTCGCCACGGCGCTTACTCATTAAAACTACTTATCAGTATTCGGATCTGATTTTTTATTTCCGGGATTCTCATCCTTGTTTAGCTCTTGGATTTCGCTCTTAAATATTCTAAGTGAACGCCCAAGTGATCTAGCTGAATCTGGTAAACGCTTTGAGCCAAAAAGTACTAAAAAGACAACTGCAAGGACTAGAAGGTGCCAGGGTCTGAGTGAGTTCATAATGAAATACTACCCTAATTTCCTTAGGATCTGTAAAGCGCCAGAATGGCATTGGCATTCTGCTTAATTTCTAACGCTAGCTCCGCAGGAGCAATAACCTTTATTCCTGGACTATTGCTTAGAATGCAACGCTTCAACCATTGTAAGTTTGAAACACTAACTTCTACTTTAAATCCATTTTTTGTTTCCTTGACTGTTTGAATAATTGAGGAGTTACGCTCCATAAAGATTCTTCTACTTTTACTGACCTCTAGTAAGATCTGAAGCTTTTCTGACTGTTCAGAATTAATCTGTACATTAGTGATCTCTCCTACTTTGTTAATTCTAATTAAATCAGTTCTAAAAACTCTCTCGGCTGAGATATCTAAATCGATTGCTCTCAAATACAGACTCCCATTGAGCATATATAGCTCAATAGGTAATAGATTTCTCCGTGTCGCTTCGTCCTTTGAAACAGATGTGTACTCTATTTCTAACTTCAGACTGTGACTTATAGCGCGATTCAAATCACTCATAAACTCCGAGTTGATGTTCGTGCTTACCTTAGAATTGTATGTTGGAACTAAAGCAGAGATTTTTGTGATTAATTTTTCAATCTTTTCAGTATTTGTCTTACTAGCAGAATGTATTTCACTTAGAATTCTTAAACCTAGAATAATTACAATCAGTTCATTTTTCGAAAATCTTCTCGGCCTATCTAATACCTGTGGCTCAATTACCGTGACAATCCCGTTGTCAAAAACGATGTCGATTAATTCGTAGGGTGTATAACCTGGTAGACCACACATAAATATGAGCTGCAAATCCTTTTCGATTTGGCTATCAGTGACCGAAAATTTCTCTGCCAAGCTCTTTATCGAACATCCAGGATTTTCGAGAATAAACGGAATTAGATCCATTGTTCTTAATGCTCTTTTGCCTGCAGACTCAACCATTTGCAAGTTCTTTCAGACTAAGTATTAACTTATCTTTAAGTTCAGTTGGGGCAATTAGATACACATCAGTGCCGTACCAAAGAATCAGTTCGATTATCTCTTGGTCATAGCTATATGGAATTGAAATCTCATCCCAGTCATCATCTATATCTTTAGAAATATATTTATTTCTAAGAGTTAGCGCACTCCCCTTTCTAATACGAATAGTTGCAATTTGAGACTTAGGCTGTGAGTTTTCATTAAAGAATCCAGGTATGTCAACATTAGTTGGCTTAACAAATGCGTCTTTCTGGCTTCCTATTAAAAGCACCCCTTCAATTCGAACGATTTTAAAAGACTTTGTAATCTCTGCTTCAGAGGCAATTAAGTACCAAAAGCCATTATTTGTAATGAGTCCGAAAGGCTTTACTACTCTTAACTTGCCAGAGTATTCAAAAGTTAACGTCTGTCTATTCTCAATAGCAGAAAATGCGCTCATTAGTAGCTGAGAATCCTCATTGAGTTTGATCTTTGGCGTGGTGGTTATATCGCTCTCGACCGGGCCACTAAGAGATTGAATTTTAAGTAGAGCTGACTTCGAATCCATTTGCAAAGCCGATTCGTGCCACAAATTACCAGCCATAGTTAAGAGCAATAGCTCTTCTTTATTGAATTCGTCAATTCCAAATTGCAATGAGTTGCTATCAATTAAGTAACCTAAATCATCCTCAAAAAGTGGATCTGAACTACTGACTTCTATCTGAATTCCTAAACTACGAAGCTCGTCCTTATCTCGTTCAAACATTCGCTCCTTAGTCTCAGCACTACCCTCATAACCTGGGATTTTCTTAAAGATTTCTGCTTTGCTTAGATACCGCTTTGTTGCCAGTAGGGCAAGAGTTAGATTAATTAATCGCTCGGTTTTTTGAGAACTCACCTGCATAGGTTATCTGTTAGCTTAATAGTTTGATGATATTCAGTATGAAAAAGTTGAATATATCTACTGTTTCAGTGCTATCGCTCCTACTACTCTTACCGTGTACAACAGGTGGTGGGGTGGACGGCGCCTGCTAGTTATTCAACCAGCTCTTGGATATTAAGCACACAATCTGTTAACGCCATAGCACCAAATGAAACATTGATTTTAGTTCTTGATTTATGGAAAGTCAGCTAGTCAACTACATCGTAAGAACCCTTTGAGGGCCTCCTACGACGCTGCAACACTGGAACTCCAGGAGCCATCCTGCGTGCGAGAATAAGAAATCCAGTATGGGCAATCATTCTATGCTGAGGTCGAACCGCTAAACCTTCATGATGCCAGCCTCTAACAATAGTTTCAGAAGATTCAGGTTCGGTAAAGTTTCCAGAATCCTTTATTGCTTCAGCTAGTTTTGATAACTGTGTCGTTGTTGCTACATACGCTAATAAAACCCCGCCAGGCACAAGAGCCTTAGAGGCAATCTCAACACACTCCCATGGCGCAAGCATGTCCAGAAGTACACGATCAAAATCAGACTCAAAATTTTGGTCCTGTAGTGCACCAACGGTTACTAACCAATTCTCTGGCTTTTTTCCAAAATACTTCTCAACATTAACTCTTGATACTTCAGCAAAATCTTCTCGTATTTCAACTGAATGTAGAAACCCACTTTCATGTATTGCACGAAGAATTGAAATACTTAAAGCACCAGAACCAACACCTGCCTCAAGTACACGGATCCCAGGCTTTATGTCAGCGACACCAAGAATCATTGCAGCATCTTTCGGATAGATTATCGTCGCTCCACGTGGCATTGAAAGTACGTAATCAGCCAGAAGTGGTCTAAAGACTTGAAACTTTAGATCCTGATTAGTTTTAATGATTGAACCCTCAGGCAAACCAACTAGCTCATCATGCTTAAGCATTCCCTTATGAGTATGCCATTCTGCGCCTGCAGCCAGGGTAATTGAGTACAACTTCCCCTTTGCATCAGTTAGTTGAACTCGATCTCCATACTTAAAATTGCGGTCAATCATTTTGAGTTACTTTCTTGCAGTACAGGGTACCAAGACAGTAATTTTTCGAGTGAGATATCTGATAAAGAATTAACAACTCTCAAATTGCTATGGGGTACTAGCTCTATCATATGAGGAATACCAATTACCTGAGCACCTGCTTCCAATCCAGATTGCACACCCGTTTGTGAATCTTCAAAAACAATACACTTAGTAATATCAACATTAAGCAAACTTGCCGCACGAATATATGGCTCTGGGTTGGGTTTAGTGTTTGTCACATCATCTCTTGAAACTCTGGCATCAAAGCAACCTTCAGGAAACTTTTTTAGTGCAATATTCATAAGATCCCGGCCACTTGCAGTTACTAATGCTGTTTTTAAGCCAAATCTTCTAGATTCTAAAATTAACTCCAGTGCGTTTGGAATCAATTGTAATTTGCTAACCAACTTTTCTTGCATTATCTCGTGAAGAGAATCTCGAAAGTATCCATAAGGTTTAATATGGCCACTTCTTTCTTGCATGTATTTCTCAGTACGGTCCATAGGGCCACCAAGACAATTTAATTGATCTTGAGCATCCCAATGAAAACCCAGGCTAGTCATAATCTCTATCTCTGACTCTAGCCACAATGGTTCAGAGTCGATTACTGTCCCATCCATATCAAACAGTAATGCGCTCATTTTTTCATTCCTTAATGATTGTATGCAAAATACACACTGAGTTTAGCCTAAAAAATTAAAAGATGTTAAAGCGCA
Organism: Actinomycetota bacterium; assembly: GCA_009700155.1. GTDB lineage: Bacteria > Actinomycetota > Actinomycetes > Nanopelagicales > Nanopelagicaceae > Nanopelagicus. The sequence continues at coordinate 1,980 of WLMP01000001.1, read as the reverse complement.
AGGCCTAGCAACGAATCAATAGCTCTAGATACCAAACCACTTTCATTAACTGAAGGATTTACATGACTATCTTGAGCCCACTCCACTAATCTCTTAAGAGCAAAAGGAGTGTCTAAATTATCAGCAACAGCATTTACTAAATCTTTTATAAGTAAATCTGAAGGTGAAACATCGCTTCTGGAAAGACTTGATCTAACTAAAGCTACCTCAGATTGAGCAGTTTTTAATAAATCAACATTCCACTCTCGATCCACCTGGAAATGTCCACTTAATAATCCCCATCGAATAACCATAGGGTCAACTCCATCTTTAATAAGAGTTGATACAAACACTAAATTTCCTTTGGACTTACTCATCTTTTCACCACCAAATCCAATCATTGCTGCGTGAACATAATGAGTAGCAAAATCCCGACCAAGAGCTGCTTTTACAATTTGTGAGCTCATAAAGTGGTGAGGGAAAATTAAATCTGACCCACCTCCTTGAAGATCAATTATCGGATCAGATTTTTCATTATCTAAGTACTCGCAAGCAATCGCTGTGCATTCAATATGCCATCCAGGGCGTCCGTAACCATACTTACTGTCCCAGCCAGGTTCACCTGCAACATTGGCACTCCAAACAAGTGGATCCAATGGATGCTTCTTACCTACTCTAGTTGGGTCTCCCCCACGTTCAGAAAAAATTTTGATCGAATCATCAACCGAGAAAGGAAGATCCTCAAGAAACTTCTCTGCACTAAAATAAAGATCGCTATCAACTTTGTATAGAAAACCATTTTCATCTAAACGGTCAATAAATGACTCAATTAGCTGCATTGAATCAGTTACTTTAATAAATTGCTCTGGAGGTAGAATTCTTAGTGCTGCCATGTCTGATTGAAAAAGCTCTATTTGAGAATTAGCAAGAACACTCCAATCCTGATTATCTCTATTGGCTCGCTCCAATAAAGGATCATCAACATCAGTTATATTCTCAACAAAAGATACCTTGAGATTTGATAATCTTTGATACCTATTAATTAAATCAAATGCTAAGTAGGTTGCGGCGTGGCCTAAGTGCGTGGAATCGTATGGCGTTATTCCACAAACATACATTCGAAATTCTTTACCATTTTCAAGATCACACATTCCCTGATTTGTGTCTTTTAATCTCATTTTAGGAAACACAACCTCAGGCATTGGAGGTATGTAAATTTCAGGCCAACTCTTCAACAACTTCTCCTTTTTAGACCGGCGGCCATGGAATGGCAGGCCAATTCTCACTCGGGGATGGAAATCTACCGCTTTTGAGCAATTGATTTATTCTTTCATAGATAGCAGCAATCTCATCTTGAGTTAAATAGGACTCAAAAAGATTTGGATAATCTAATGCAGATGCGCTCTCTATTAAGAGCATTTCCTGCTTATCAAACTTTTCACCAGAAAACTGCCATATAACCGTTCGCAACTTATCCTCGGAGTGAAAAGTCACGCCATGATCGCAGCCTAACAATTTTCCTTCTTTGTAAAGCAGGTGGCCGTATTTTCTATCAGTATTATTTATTATGGCATCAAAGATTGCCATTCTTTTTAACTGAGAATCATCACTTTGAGCAAAATTGATAATGTCGATCTCTTCATCAGTATCAATCCACTCTTGCACCATTCCGAAACCAAAGGGGCCATCACGTAATACAGTATTTGGAACCAGGTCAAAGCCAGCACGGTTGCTTAAAAGAAAAGCGCAATACTCACGATGAGCAAGATTTCCATCTTGAAAATCCCATAATGGCTTTTCTCCTGCAACTGGCTTGTATATTACTTTTTGAGTTTGGTTATCGGACTCAATCTCAGCTAATAGCGTTGCATTGGAGGCATCGATTAATCTGCCGACAACTCGCATACTCTGACTCAATAAAGTTTGCATACTTACACTCATCTGCGATAACCATTAGCTCTTGGACAAAGATGCCCATTTGGATCTACTGGAAGTGAACAG